>DHIR01000131.1:349-868 GCA_002403905.1 Mucilaginibacter sp. UBA4741 | reverse complement strand
TCCCGGTTTTATTGATGCCCATGCCCATTTTTATGAATATGGATTGGGCCTGCAAGAAGTAAATTTAAAAGCGCTTAAAAGTTGGGATGCCGTTGTTGATACCGTAAAAGCTTTTGCCGAACGTAACACCGATGGCTGGGTTATAGGTAATGGCTGGGACCAAAACTTATGGGCCGGCAAGAAATTTCCGGACAAAGCAAAGCTGGACGCGCTGTTCCCGGTAAGGCCGGTAATATTGCACCGTGTTGATGGCCATGCGGTTATTGCCAACCAGGCCGCGCTAAATATCGCGGGCATTAAACCGGGACAAAAAATTGCCGGCGGCGAAATTGAAACCATAAACGGCAAATTAACTGGTGTACTGGTTGATAACGCCGTTGGTATTGTTACACGCAAAATACCCGACCCAACCGAGCAACTCACACAAAACGCCCTTTTAAGTGCGCAAACCAATTGTTTTGCCGTTGGCTTAACCACGGTTGATGATTGCGGCTTGCCCTACACCATGATAAATACCAT
>DHIR01000131.1:0-215 GCA_002403905.1 Mucilaginibacter sp. UBA4741 | reverse complement strand
GCCCTACACCATGATAAATACCATTGCCGAGCTGCAACACAAAGGCGCTTTAAAAATGCGGTTATATGTGCTACTGTCTGATAAACCCGAAAATTACGAATACCTGTTTAAACGGGGCGTATATAAAACTCCCGGCCTTGATGTACGCGGGTTTAAAGTTTATGCTGATGGCGCATTAGGATCGCGCGGGGCATGTTTATTACAACCCTACACCT
>DHIR01000223.1 GCA_002403905.1 Mucilaginibacter sp. UBA4741 | reverse complement strand
GGTACTCGTGCAACAGCCACTTGAGTTAAAAGAAGATAAACTTTGGGGATTTGATTTTGACAGGCAACGATGTATTGACAATTACATTGTTGATTTTTATTGTAAAGAATTAATGTTGGTTATTGAAGTGGACGGAATATCCCACAATAACGAAGAGGCTTCTGAAAAGGATGACATAAGACAAAAAACTTTAGAAAGGTTTGGGATAAAGTTTATTCGTTTTAGTGAGGGAGATATGAAATATGATATGATAAACGTAATAAGGGCGATTGAAGGGGAAATTATCGAGATAGTTAAGAGTCAGCCTGATTTGAATTTGCCTGAAGGTTTTGATAAAACTGTATTAGATGATTAATGGTCTATCGTATAAACCCCTCCCTACACCCTCCCGTGGGGAGGGAATCGCACGGGCTCCGCTTTTTGTTACGTTTTATTAATGTGCTTGAACTTTACATCATGCTGAAATCCGCAGGCCCCTATTTGAGAGTCCCTTTGAGCGCATGGGATCAACGCACCCGAATCACTTTATTTTAACTGCGAGATATAGTATATGTAAAACTTTAGCAATAGATTTGTTTAACAAGCATAAGTTGCTAACCCCGCCCTTAAAATGAAAATTAATTTGACAGGATCTAAAGCTATTGTTTTGTTCTTAGCAGCCTTGTTTTGCATTTCATCCTGTAGTAAAAAAGCGAAGTGGGTGGCAGTACCCAAACATCCGGTTATGTAACATTTATTAACGCCTCGCCCAGTTTTGTAACACAAGATTTCTTTGTAGATAATATCAAAGTTAATAGCCAGGCGTTAGCTTATACACAATCAACCGGCTATCTCGAAATAAAAGCCGCCGGACACCAGCTGCAGGTCAAATCTTCGATAAATTCAACTTTAAATAATACCAGCACATTTAGTGTAACGGCACCTTTTTATTACAGCATTTTTTACGCCGAAGATAAATCGATGCTAGAAATTGAAGACACCCGTACAGCACTTAAAGCCGGACAGTGCCGCATACGTTTTATTAACCTGAGTACCGCCATTGGAATAGTAGATCTCGGTGTAACAAACGGAACTAAATTTTTAAATAGCCTTGAATACAGAACATATTCTGCTTACTATGAGTTTAATGCCGGTACAACGTTTACATTGTACACGGCCGGATCAAACGTAATCATAAAGGACATAACCGTTACGCTTGATTCAGGACATTTATACACTATTTATCTTACAGGCTCGTCATCCTCTGCCGTTAAGTATCAATTACTTACGCTTAATTGATAGTGTGCCGATTTTTTTAACCAACAGCTTCATAATGTTGCACAGTTGGGAAAGGATCATAATAATGATGAAGTAGTTTTTTCCATTCTAAATATCGAGCGGATTGCCTGAAACTAACTGTATGGTCTTCCAGCGTTTCCCACTCGACCAATAATAAATATTGGTTAGGCTGCTCTATACATTTGCTCAACGAATGTTTAATGTAACCTTTTATCGCGCTGATATATTGCCCCGCGGTTGCAAAATCTTTTTCAAATTGGATTTCTTGTCCGGCGATAACATTTAGTAGGGCTGCTTCTAATATCATAGTTAATAGTTATCAGGCTTTCCAGTAAGGGAATTTTTTGTCCGGGAATATTGATTTAGGTATCATGGCATGTACTCCTAGTGTTTGATCAACCACTTGTGTAACTTCAAAATCAACCCCGGTACTGGCTATTGATAGCGCTTCGTTAAACGTAAAACCCAGGTCGTCCTTAATAAAATTTACCGCTTCTGATGAGGCATTCTTCATCGCCTTATTCAGATCTGGGTCAAGGCCTATGCTGATAAAGTGTTTCGGTGTTTCGGCACGAACGCTTTTAATAGGTTTGCCTTTTCGTACTATAAATTTAGCAATCAGCGTAAGCGATGCTTCAATGGCTACACCGCTAATTTCGCCGGTGCCTTGTGCGGCATGACAGTCGCCGGTGGTAAATAAAGCGCCCTTAACTGATACCGGCAAATAGAGTGTAGTGCCTTTTACCAGGTGTTTTAAATCCAAGTTACCGCCATAAAAACCCGGCGGAATAGAACTTACCCTCTTCATCTCTGCCGGTGGCGATACCGCCATTACGCCCATAAATGGTTTAATGGGTATCTCCACTCCTGCTTTAAAAGTGGCGGTATGCTTTTTCTTATCGTATTTATAAACAAAGTTCTCGCGCGTTTTAACATCATCGGGCAGGTCGCCGCCTTTGGGCCATACTGCATTTACGCCATAATCACTGCGCAAAATAACATCCAATATCCTTACTTCCAATGTATCGCCCGGCTCGGCACCTTCTATGTAAATGGGGCCGGTAAGCATGTGCCCGCTTAGGCCCGATGGCTCGGGTTTAACTTTTTTATATATCTCGATAATATCTTTTGCCTGCTCATCAAGCGGCAGGTTATTAGCTTTAAAAAACGCTTCGGGGTCCTTACGGCCAATGCCTGTGGTATTAATGGTTTGTATCTCGGCAATATCACCGGCTTTTATATGGGCAACCGGTGGCACATCAAACCCATAATAACCCAAAACCATATTTTCGGGGACAGAACGTATCAAATGATCGGGCTTTATTGGCGGCTCTTTTACAATAGCTACATCAGCCAAAGCATTTGCGGCCATGCCGCTTAATGATAAGGCTATGCCACCTTTAGCGGCTGTTTTTAAAAAGTCCCGGCGGTTGTTTGGGTTGTTGTGTGCCATGAATTGTTGTTTTTACTAATATAGTAATTCATGGTGAGGTTTTATATATACGCCTGCACATTAGGATCAACCTTATCAACATAAACATCGGGCTGAATAATTATAAATTTTATCCGGGCAAACTCGGCTTTAATTTCTTCGCGGATGCGATCTATTGAATCGTTAATTTCATTGGTATTGAGGTTGGGTTTAAAGGCTACTATCATCATAACCAAAATTTCTTCGGGCGATTGATAGGTTGACATTAAGTGCATCAAACTCAATACTCCTTTATCGCTTTCTGTTATTTCTTTAATGCGCCTTTTGGTTTCTTTTTTAATCCCCTCGCCCATTAACAGGCTGCGGCTCTCGCGGGCTAATATCAACGATACCCCTATCAGTATCAATCCCACTAATAAAGAGGCTATACCATCAATATATGGCTTATTTAAGTGATGGCTTAAATAAAGACATGTCGCCACTATAAATAAACCTATAACGGCGGCGCTGTCTTCAAATAAAACCAGGAAAGTTGATGGGTCCTTACTCCTGATGATGGCATCCCACCAGGTTTGGCCCTCGCGCAGTTTATTAAACTCTTTGGCAGCTATTATTAATGATGTGCCCTCAAATACAACCGATACAGCCAGCACCACATAGCTCCAGGTAACATCGCCTAATTTTTCGGGGTGCAAAATATGGGTTACACCCTGGTAAACCGACACACCACCGCCTAACCCGAATATCAGTATAGATACCACAAACGACCAAAAGTACAGCTCCTTGCCATAACCCAGCGGATGGTATTTATCGGGCTGTTTTTTACTGAGGCTTAATCCCAGTAACAATAGCAGTTGGTTTATGGTATCAACTACAGAATGTACGCCTTCGGCTATCATAGCGGCGCTATTACTTATGGCACCTGCAATAAATTTGGTTACCGCTATTAACAGGTTTGCTAAAAGTGCCGCGTATATTGATTTATTTGCTACTGCCATGTATTAGCATAATAAAAAAATGGTCATTATGTTTTCTTACATCATATATCTGACTTAAGATGACTTTCATTATTTATCGTAAATCAATAAATAATTTATTTATATCAATAATTAATTATTAATTTGCAATGTATTTAAGATAATCCTAAACCTTATCACAATTTGTCAAATTTATAAGATTATGAAGATCAAATTCAACACAAACCTGGTAGTGAATGTTGTCATTATAGCGACAATTATCTTTATCATCTCCTACCAATTGGCTAAACTGGGCGGATTTAATACGCATAACACTGCCAATGCATGGGAAAATCAAATAAAACCGATTGACCCGGTAATTCCGGATAGCTTACCGCATAAGCAATACGTAAAACTACAGGACAGCATAACCACTATGCGAAATTTAAAAAATGGGCATACGTTTGATTTTGGTGGTGTATCAGTCTCAATTGGTTTTATAGGCGTATCAAGCAACGTATCGTGCGATACCTGTAACTATAAATGGTATAAATCGGCCAGTATGTTCGATAAATATCTTAATGAAAAGCTAAGGCGATATTATATAACCTTACCCGGTTGGAAATTATCTGTTGATAACCAATATAACTATATTGATGATAATAAATTTTTTGTTGAGCATGGGCAGGCGTATTTACGCAGAGCGATAACTGATACAACAATTATCAAAAAAGATGGAACAGTATATAATAAGATCCATATTGAAGATGTACCTGTAAAATTCAGATACAATGAATTTAGCCGTAGTATATTGATCCCGGTAAGTTCGGCCACCGCTGTTGTTATTAAAGTTATATTGTATATTTTGCTCTTTACCTCGTTATTATACGCGTTATTTTTAGTTGCCACGTTTTTAAAATTCGTTCTTGACCTGTCAAAAGGCCATGCGTTCACCAAAGAAAATGTATGGCGATTAAAAATAATAGCCATTAGTTTATTAGTTTACCAAATAGCAGTGCTGATATTAAACTATGGAATGAAACTGATATTCCATGATTATTTTACTGAAGGTATAGTGTTAAACAACACTGCCTGGGAAAATGCCTGGAAAATATTACTTGCAGGAATTATATTTTTGCTGCTATATAAAGCTTTCAGACAAGGCAAACTATTAAAAGAAGAACAGGATTTAACCATATAGCCATGCCCATAATAGTAAATTTAGATGTGATGATGGCACGGCGCAAAATGTCGTTAACCGAGCTGAGTGAGCGGGTGGGCATTACTATGGCTAATTTATCCATACTAAAAACCGGCAAGGCCAAAGCAGTTCGATTGGAAACGCTGGAGGCTATTTGCCGCGTTTTAAATTGCCAGCCGGGTGATATACTGGAGTTTGTGGAGGAGTAAGCTACGGCATACGAGTAGTTTATCATATTTTAATTATCAAATTATAATCACTTAAAAAGTAGATCATTATGGAAAACCAACAACGTTCGGGTAATTTGGCAAGGCTGAAGTACCTGGTGGCTGTACCCATTTGTGCTGCTTTGCTTTGCGCCCCGACCCTGGCGTTCAGTAAAACTTATGGGTGGGTTGATGTTATGCCTGCTAAAGACTTACCGAAACCNNGTAAGGCTGGAAACATTAGAGGCTATATGTCGTGTTTTAAACTGTCAGCCTGGCGATATACTGGAATTTGTTGAAGAATAACTATATTTATAAACCGATATACAAACCTAATATCATGAAAAATCTTATCACTGCTTTATTTATACTTTTTAGTGTAACCTGTTTTGCACAATCAAAAAAAATAGCAACCCTTTCCGGCAATATCCCTAAAATGGCCGGCGATAGTATTCGGTTAGATAATCTCATTCATTCAATAATTAAGATACCTGTTGATGATAAGGGCAATTTCCACACCGTAATTAAGGTCGACAGCGGCTCGTATTATTCATTTAACGGGAGCTACGTCTATCTGGAACCACAAATGGATCTTGCCATAAATAAACCAGTAGGTATATACGCTTAAGTCGCACGATCAAGAAAATTGAGCTACTTTCGCTCAATGATAAAA
>DHIR01000147.1:5746-6120 GCA_002403905.1 Mucilaginibacter sp. UBA4741 | reverse complement strand
AAATTATTAACACTATTAAATTGAATGAGACTTTTACAACTTTACGCCAAATTTCTACTAAATTGCACGGTATTACTTTTATACACATGAGTAGTTTAACAGAACGGCATCAACATATTTTAAATAAGATACAGCAGGAAAGCAGCGTGACTGTATTAGACCTTTGTAATGAGCTGGAGGTATCTTCGGTAACCATTCGAAAGGATTTGAAACTTTTGGAGGATAAGAACTGCCTTTTTCGCACCCATGGCGGTGCCACTCAAAATAACCCTTATACTACAGATCGGCCAGTAAATGAAAAAGAAAAGCTGCAATCGGCTGAGAAAATAAAAATAGGCGCAGCCGCAGCAAAGCTCATACAGCCCGATGATTCT
>DHIR01000147.1:0-5608 GCA_002403905.1 Mucilaginibacter sp. UBA4741 | reverse complement strand
AGCTCATACAGCCCGATGATTCTATCCTTATAGCATCCGGAACTACGGTGCTGGCCCTGGCCAAAAGCATACAACCAGTTGGTAATTTAACGGTTATTACATCGGCCCTAAATGTGGCCCTTGAGTTAATCCACCATCAAAATATTGAGGTACTTCAACTGGGCGGGATATTAAGAAAAAGCTCGTCATCTGTTATGGGCCCTTATGCCGAAAGCATTCTGGCCGACTTTTTTTGCAGTAAGTTTTTTTTAGGGGTTGATGGCATTGACCTTGATTTTGGTTTAACTACTACCAGCGCTATGGAGGCGCATTTAAACCGCCAGATGATGGCCGTATCACAAAAAACAATCGTAATTGCTGATTCAACAAAGTTTGGTAAAAGGGGATTCGGTAAAATATGCGGATTAGACGAGATAGATCAAATAATTACGGATAAAGGCTTACCAGAACATATAGCAGAAAAACTGGAGGCTATGGGTGTTAAGGTTATATTGGTATAGCTGCAACCGCTTCTGTACGATTGTTGCTAAAACCGGGTTATATCTAACTCCAAGCCTTTCTTAAAAACCTCAGCCAGTTACCATGCATCATATTTTCGATATCTTGGGTAGTGTAACCACGTTTGTTTAACAAATTTGGTACTTTTTGCAAATCAGCAATGGTTTCTAAATCATAGGGACATTGCTCACGGCCAAATGCCCCATCCAGATCAGTCCCCATACCCACATGCAATGTATTACCTGCTATCTGGCAAATATGATCTATATGATTTACCATAACTTCCATATTACAGTTCATTCCTTCGGGTGTTGATACGCCTCTCTCCCATCCTGACACCATCATCCACGCATCTAAAGCCGCACCTATTACGGCCCCGCGATCTATTAATGCTTTTATCTGTTCGTCACTATATTGGCGATTATGGTTTACCAACGCGCGGCAGTTATTGTGGCTGGCCCAGACATGCCCGTTAAAATGATCTAATGCTTCCCAAAAGCTATCATCGCATAAATGGGTGGCATCTAAAATAATATTAAGCCGCTCCATTTCTTTCAACAGCTCATGGCCCTTTGTACCCATAAAACCCGTAGCATCGGTGCCCTGTGCGTAACGACCGGGACCATAGTGCGCCGGGCCAACTGCGCGTAGTCCATTCTTATAAGCGTGCTCTAAATGCTTTATTGTAACCAATGAATCTGCACCTTCTAAACTTAAAATATAACCTATTGGTTTATGTTCGGTTATATCTTCATCATTCCAAAGTTTCAAATGATTTTCAAGGCTGATAAAATCATTGATCTGTATCATTTCGCTGGCATCTTCCATGGCTTTATACCAAGCTAATTGCCCTTGCGTTTGCGCCCACGCTTGTTCGGGCGAGTGCCAACCCGGCAGGTTATTATCCGGTGCTACAAAACGCGCAATTTGTGTAGCTACTACCAGGCCAATGTTTCCTTTACGCAATTCGGGTAAACAAACTACCGCTTTTGCCCTATCCGGCTTATCAGTTAAACCCGCTTCGCGCTCATTAATAGCTGCAACGGGTTGTGTAAGGTCGCGGTTCCACTCCAGCGCATTCATACTCAGATCAAGATGGGCATCAATTATAAACATGGTTTAAATATTAATTTTACGGTCACGGGCTATGTTTTTCCATTCGCCTGCTATATGTTTATCTGCTATTGTAATAGCCCGTTCATAAAGGGCTACAGTAGGGCAAATATGGTGCGGCACTCCATAAAGCACATCACCAACTTTGTAATTATGATTCACGCCCGCATCCAAAACCAAATGCTCTTCGCTATGGCTGATGAACTTTAAATGTGGAGCATTTAAAAAAACGATACGCTTGTCTAAAATATTTTCGGACGCGATGGACTTATGCCCCAGGTCAACACAAATCTTTGTTTCATCAGGCAACGATACCACTCTTGTTACCACCAAAGCAGCAGGTAAAAAAGCCTGCTCATCAAAAGCCTTTCCGTAACCATTATCCCAGTAAATAAAAGTACCGGGGCTGCATTCTACATTTTTGCGGGCAGCGTGAATGGGGAAAGTAGGTGAACCACCAGCGACAATTAACGGATCAAAACCTATACTATTTAACTGCGCCGCTAGTTTTTTAACAGTCTCATAAGCTTCATTACAGCGTTGTGTGCGGATGTTTAAATCCCCATCATGAATATGCCCATCGTATACATGCAAACCAACAATATTGATATTGGAGAGTTGAGCGCATTGCTGATACAGATTAAAAGCATCAGCAGGCGCAATGCCTGAACGATTCATCCCTACATTGAGATCGATATAAACATTAATTACGAGGCTGTTATTTGAAGCCTGTTCATTTAATTGTTTTGCAGCTTCTAAATTATCTACCAGGCAGGAGAAATGTGTTTGAGGATACTGTTTTATTAAAGCAATAAATCGGTTTATTTTAGGCCCTATAGGTTGGTATGCCAACAATACATCTTTAGCATCACATAGGCCTAACATTTCTGCTTCGGCAATAGTGGCGCATTTAAATTTGCTGATACCTTCCACCATACATAAAAAAACAGCTTCCTTGCACTTATGTGTTTTTACATGCGGCCTTAATCTGTCAACACTATCAATTTTACTTTTTAATAAAGCAATATTATGTTTAACTCTTTCGGGATAAACCACTAATGCGGGCGTATCTAACAAATCGGCATTTAAAATATTAAACCAGTTTTCCATAGGATGAAAATTGGTTATTCTAATTCAAATAAAGCCTCTATCTCTACAGGGATATTATCAGGCAGTGAGCCAAAACCTACCGCGCTGCGTACTCCGATACCATTTTCCGGTCCCCATACCTGCGCGAAAAGCTCGCTGCAGCCATTGATGATGTAGGGATGTTTTTCAAAATCGGGCGTGCAGTTTACCATGCCCAAAACTTTAACAACTCGTTTTACTTTATTTAAACTGCCCAAGTTAGTTTTTATGGTTGATAATATAGCTAAACCTACTTGCCTTGCGGCCAATTTACCATTTTCCATATCGATGGTTTCGCCAATACGGCCTATTATTAAACTCTTATCATCCTGAACAGTACCGTGGCCTGATACATATAAATATTTACCATCAATTAAACAAGGTTTGTAAACACCAAGCGGAGTTGGCGCGGGTGGTAATTTTAAGCCTGTTTGTTCAAAGTTTTCTTCGGGAGTGTTCATAGTTATATTGACTGATAATTAAAGTACCGTCAAATATACTGTCTTCACCCCTATTTATTAAGCAGGAAATAAACTATCCGGCAGGCGTTGCCTTTACTATTCTTGTTTTTTTCGTTGCTGATAGTTAGTTTTAACTCGTGGTTACCATTCTTTAATCCACTGCCAAACAACACATACCATGGCAAATGCAAGAACGAACTCCATTGCGTATACAAATCAATATGTTGTTCGGGGCCATTATCAATTGTATAATCAACAATACCTGCATCCGGGCCGGATACGATAGCCATACCTATTGCATTGCCCTTAAATTTTAAACTTAATGTGGCACCTATTTTGGCGCTTTCTAATACCGGTACTTTTACATAACCATCCCTGGTACCAACATGGTCAGCAGGTGTCCAATTTTTGTTTAAAATCCAATCAGAACTATATTGCGCGTTTTCGATATTTAAATAGCTTCCGCCAGTAAAACTATCTTTATTTAGCACGCTTATACTGGCAAATGGATGTTTCTCTTTTTTAGCATTTGGACTATTCAACTCTGCCGACAACAACGTTTTTATCGCTTCAAAATACAACCGCTGACCAAAAGGCGATGGATGCAGATCTTTAAAATCTTTTTCCCAACTAAATTCTTTATTGGCAATCTTATCCCTTACCGCTTTAGCTAAATTTATGGATGACAGGTTATAATGCCCAGCAACCAATTCGTGGTTTGCAATGGATGTGGGAACCAACCCTTTGTTATAAAGACTTGTTTTATCAGGATCGGCAAAGGACATCATTACAACATCCATAAACGGATTGTTTTTATTGGCATGCCGCACAATCCCTTCTAATGATCGTACCTGAGTTACACTATCTGTACCGTTTACCTGGTCATTTACCGCAGCCTCCAGGAATAATAGATCCACTTTACCAGAATCCAGCACATCCCTTTGCAACCTGAAAACATGGGGCAAACTACCAAGTGACGGGATACCTGCGGCAATAAATTTAAACTTTACTTTAGGGTAAGTATCCTTTAAATAGCGGGCTATCATTTCCTTCCAACCGGGATTGTAGGTTATTGAACCACCTAAAAAAGCAACGGTTACCGTTTGCTGATTGTTTATGGCGTAAGCAGTGTTGCTTAATCCACCTCTTTTTTCAATATAATTACTAAATGGCAAAGGCTGTACTTGTGCCGATGTATTGAGGCAAGAAATAATAAGCAAGAAAAACAGCAGATATTTTTTAGTCATAATTATATACTTGAAGTAAACACGTAAGATTTACCAGCGTGTGTACTAAATGAATATTTAAAACCTGTTGTCGATTTTAATTTAGAAAAACCAAAAACAGCTTTAAGCGCGCTCGCACTGCGCAAACTACACGCACCTCCAGAAAGTGATTTAACAACCAACTTACTTACTTTGCCATTTTTCCATTGCAGCTCGGTAATTTCAAAATTGCCTCGAGCCTTTAGGCCTTTAACAGTACCATTGGGCCAGGCTGATGGCAGGGCTGGTAAAAGTTGTATCTCGCTGGTTTGGCTTTGTATCAACATTTCGGCAACGCCTGCCGCGTAGCCAAAGTTTCCGTCTATCTGGAAGGGCGGATGCGCGCAAAGCAAATTAGAATAGATACCACCGCCTTCGTTATAATCTGTGCCTGCTGAACCGGCAAGAGTTATGAAATTTTTAAGTATGATGTAGGCATGGTCTCCATCTTGCAACCTTGCCCAAAAATTCATTTTCCACGCCATAGACCAGCCTGTCGATGCATCGCCTCGGGCTAATAAACTTGTTTTGGCGGCAGCGGCCAGGTCTGGTGTAGTTATCGTGCTAATCTGCCGGCCGGGATATACCGCAAATAAATGCGACACATGGCGATGCGTATCTTTTGGATCATCCCTATCTGTTTCCCACTCCTGTAGTTGGCCCCATTTACCAATTTTAGGTTTGAGCAGATGTGCCTTTAAATCAGCAATATGATCTTTGTAAGATGGATCAATGCCTAAAATACCGGCAGCTTCTATATAGTTGGTAAACAGATCGTAGATGATCTGTTGATCGTGCGACACCCCGTCCTCTGTAGGCCCATGCTCCGGAGACCAACCCATTGGCGATACCAATGTTCCATCATCCCGCCGTTTTAAATGATCGTCCCAAAACTCGCACACCTCTTTTAAAATCGGGTAAGCAAAGGTTTTTAAATAGTTTTTATTTTTTGTAAAAGTGTAATGGTCCCAAAGGGCTTGTGCATACCAGGCGCTGCCGGGGATATTCCATTTATAGCTATCGCCGCCGAAGGAGTTATTCTCGGTTCTCACTGTCCAACCGCGTACATTGCCGTATTCTTTGCGGGTATGTATTTTGGCTACTTCTCTTATACTGTTGATACTGTCTCGTATACACATCTCC
>DHIR01000228.1:45086-53589 GCA_002403905.1 Mucilaginibacter sp. UBA4741 | reverse complement strand
ACTTAAGCGTATATACCTATAAGCTTAATTAAACACAATAGTGGTTATTGAACGAGGTTGTAGTTGTATTGCGGCACTCAGATTTTGTTGAGCCGATGGTTTAAGATCATCATTTAAATTTGCCGAGGTTGTATAAGTACGGTACTTTTTAATCCCTTTAAAATTTTTCAGATCAGGTATGATAGATCTGGGTTGTTGGGTATAATTAATTACTACCATTACCAACTTGTTTTCGCCTCCGGTAAATGCACTCACCATTACATCTTTGGCAACTTGTACGGGGCTCAATCCATCATCGCGGTTAGTGTTTAACCTTTTCATACCCGGCCTTACAAAGCGGCTGTAATTACCCAGCGCCCATAAGTTTTTGGTGATGATAAACTCGCCATCAGTATAGGCTGCATTGGGTTTTAAGGCAAGCAGGTAATAGCGTGTATCCCACTCGGCATTGCCCGGCTCCCAGGCGTTCCATAACTGCCATGCAGAGGCATTTCCAACAGTCAAGTCATGATTAATAACTTTAGCTAAAAACAAGGCGCAATCCATTTGGCTCCGCTTTTGTTTAGTACCGTCTCTAAATCCCTCGCCAAGCATAGAGTATTCCGACTCCCAATACGTCACGCCATATTTGCGCGCGGTATCTGCCAGGTGTTTACGTACCGTATATAAAGTACTATCGCCATTATCGGTAAAGTAACTATGGCCTGCTACTATCCTGGGTACGTGTTTAAGTTTACTAAAACTGTATTGGCCATTATCGGCAAAAAGCTGTTGTATCTGGCTTGCCGATGGCGATTTACCACCATACAAATAGGTAAGATCGCCTGCTTCGGGCGTAAGAATTTTTGTTGTGAGTTTCTTTTGCCCTAATGAAGCATCCAACAAAGTAACCACATGATTAATTTCGGCATTGCTCCATGGGCTTCCCTCCTGACTGCCCTGGCCGGGCTTGTTGGCCCAATCCCATTGTGGCTCATTAACCGGGCTTATGTAATTAAAATGCAGGTCCTCGCCATCAAAGTGTTTCATTACTTCGGTTATAAAATTGGCGTAGGCATTGTACCTATCAGGCTTTAAATTGCTTTTATGATCTTTTACAGTTTTATAACCCAGTCCGTTTTGCGTAAACTGCACTGGCGGCGTATTTATAAAACCAATTAAATTTTCTACGCCATAACTTTTCGCTTTGCGTAAAAACCATTGGTAACCCGTTTGTTTGTTCCAATTGTAGGTACCATCTGGGTTTAAAAAACATTCTACACGTTTTCTGAAATCTCTGATGCCGCTGCTATCTCCCTGCTCTGCAGTGCCGCCGCCAATGTTAAAGCGCCATGCTGATAGCCCAATGCCCTTAGGCGTACCATCAGCCGCGGTTTGTTTACTAAACAGCAGCTCGGCCATTTTTTCGCGTTTTTCGATGGGCCAGTTCTTACCAATACCTTCACTGAACCAACACCCGGATGCCCCTATATTTTGTATGGTTTGGGCTGTGTTTTTAGCATCAACCGTTATTACTAATGGTTTATCTGCTATACTTTGCGCCTTTAAGCAAACAGATAGAAAAATTAAAGCGATAAATAAAAAATATGTTTTCACAGGCGCAATTTATCAATAAAATGGCTTGTAATAGAGACCTGGAGTAAACCATTTTAAGTCATTATTTTTTTATAGAATTGTATATGCTTGTTAAATGCAAAAGCAGTATTGCAGCAAATCAAACTAAACTACTAAAATTAAACATAACTAACTAATGAGCAATGACCTGGAATGCCCGGTAGACAATATAACCGTTAACGAGAACCGTGTATGGCTGGTGGCCTTTTTTGTGTTGATATTAGCCTTGATCTGTTTCATTACTACCAACCGGATAATAGCGGTTTTTTTATTGGTCGATTTTACATTAAGGGCGTTTAACTTTAATAATTATAGTCCGCTAGGATTAATAAGTGGCCAACAGGTTAAACTTTTTAAACTAAAAAACAAACCGGTTGACCGCGCGCAAAAACGTTTCGCGGCATTTATTGGGTTGGCTTTTATGGTGGTAATTACGGTGACCCTGCTTACAGATTTGAGCGCGATAACAAAAATAGCTTTGGTTGTTTTATTGATATTCGCGGCGCTCGAGTCGCTTGCCGGGTTTTGTGCAGGCTGCTATATTTACAGCTATTTAAAACGTTTAAAGCTGATAAAATAAGCTTATTTGTACATTACCAAACCTAAAATATTTGATGATGAAGAAACTGCAAAAGGCGCTGGCTTTGGTTTGTGTCGGACTGATGAGTATTACTGCTAATGCTCAGGATAAACCCATTACAACTACCCCGCCAATGGGTTGGATGAGCTGGTTCCCGTTTATTGATAAGATAAACGAGAAAGTGATAATGGAAACTGCCGATGCCATGGTAAAAAGCGGCTTGCGGGATGTCGGTTATAAATTGCTTCAACTGGATGATGGCTGGATGGCGGCTAAGCGAGATAAAGAGGGCCGCCAGTATGCGGACAGTAGCCGTTTCCCTCACGGGATGAAATACCTGGCTGACTATGTACATTCGCGGGGCCTAAAGATTGGTATTTATTCGTCTAACGGTATGCAAACTTGTGCCGGATATCCGGGTGGTTATAACCATGAAGAGTTGGACGCCAAAACCTACGCCGCCTGGGGTATTGATTATTTAAAGTATGATGCCTGTGGCGAAAAAGAAAAACATACCGACCGCGAATTGCATACCCGCATGAGCAACGCGCTAAAAGCTACCGGCCGGCCAATAATGTTCGAGATCTGTATATTCTCAAGTGGTACCACCCACCTTTGGGGTGCTCAAATTGCTGATATGTGGCGCACCGGTGGTGACATTGTAAAGTTTATTGACCGCACACCAGAGGTTACTTATAAAAACTGGTACGGAAACCTAAACCAGGTGGTTGGTAAAGAGGCTTATGCCGGCAATGGCCATTGGAATGACCCTGATAATTTGATAGTTGATTATCCCCGGAACAATAAACAAACCTTTGAGGAAGAAAAGGCACAATTTAGTTTATGGAGCATAGTTGCCGCGCCGCTGGTATTGGGTAATGATGTGCGGAATATATCGGCAGATGCTAAAACAATATTGTTGAATAAAGAGGTTATCGCTATAGACCAGGACAAGGCAGGCAAACAAGGCACACGCGCAGTAGCTGACGATCAAAAAGAGATCTGGGTTAAGCCTTTAAGCGATGGCAGCAAGGCAGTAGTTTTGTTTAACAAACAAGATAAAGCCGCACAACTCAACATTAATTTTGGTGATATTAGTACACCTAAAAAAGTAAAGGTGCGTGACCTATGGGAGCATGCTAATAAAGGAATTTTTACTGATACCTACTCCGCGCAGGTTGCCCCGCATGGCGTGGTTATGCTTAAATTAACCGAGCCAAAATAAAACCGGTTACGGTAATAAGTGATTCACCTGAAACAAAAATGTCTTCGCAGCGGTCTCTCGTAGAGGACCCTGCTGGGATAGTAAATGGTCAATTTCGGATTTATAATTTCAGCGCTGCTTTAAACCAAATAATGGACGCTTTTCCTTCAGCTACTACTAATTCGGTTTTGTCTCTAGAATGCCTAATTGCATTTCTCAAATTACCTAATTGAATGGAGTGCTTTTCTAAATTGACTTCGCTATTAAAATATTTGACAAAATATGGCCAATGTGCTTTGTTAATGATTAATGTATGATAATCCATAAAGTCGAAAAACTGAGACAGCTTTCCAGGCCTTTAAATTCATTTATGTTCCTGTCGGGATGATCCCTAACAAACTTCTCAACCTTTTTTTGCACGTTGCCTTGGGTTGGCTGTTTAACTATTTGTTTAAAGCTGTTTGGTGAGATATTGGTTGTTATTTCTGAATTAATAACCTTTCTCAAAGTCTGTTCTATCAGGTCGATCGTTTTATCAAACTCCGTAAAATCATCAACTACAGGTTTACCGCTTTTAGCTTTTGCCTCTACAGCGAATTTATGAATATAGTCGATATACGCTTTGCTCAATGAAGACGGTTCGCCATTATGCGTATAGAATGTGTCTATTTGAAAAGAAACAGGTAAGGGCAGGTTATCAAATTCCAGTTCAACGAAAATATTTTGGCTTTCCATTTTGGGTTTTACGTTTACTAGATGCTGCAATCCGACACGATGAAGTGGATCAGATTCCGACTTCATATTCATAATATTGAAGCAGAAAGTATTATAAATGAACTCGTCGCCCTCAACTTTAAAAATCATTAGATTAAAAGTCGGATGAGAATGGTGTTTATTTTCTCCATAAAGCTTGGCTATAGCGGCAACGTCCAAATTCGATGATAACTTTTTTCCGTTGCTTATGCTGTTGATACCATATCCCCAAAAGCCTTTTCCAAATAAATTGTATTGACTATCGAGGCTTCTGAGATTTTGTTCAAAGTACAGCCAATGGGTTACAACTGTATGCAACGTTGGCCCTTCCCCTGGTGCAATAGCTTTACTATATTCCCTCATACGGAATTGCAATTTACTGTACATATCTTCTTTCGACATTAAAGGAAGTTCTCTCAGTTTCATATCTATGGATTATTATGCAAATTACAAATTAATCAGATGCATATTTTGCCTGCCATTTAGTGCCATAGATCACATTTCATAAACCCATTCTCCCTTTAGTCACAAAGACGGTTTAAGCAGATCTTCTCAGAAATGATTTGAGAACTGACTAATAAGGATTACTGACCAAACCCTAATTTAAAATCAAAAAGCGCCGTCCCCTATAACCAGGACGGCGCTTTTATAAATTTACTTATATCGCGACTGCTATTTATTTTTTAGTATGCAATTTATCATGCAGCATTTTCATGTAGTAGCCACCAATTACACTACGCGCCTGGAAACCGGTTTGTTTACCATTGGTAGTTTCGTGCCAGTCGCTAAGTGGTACACGGGTTGGGGTTTCTAAAGCGTATTTGTAAACCGGGTTAACTATTTCGTCAAACTCTTTGCGGGTTGGGGCAAAAGTTGCTGTCCATAGTATCCAGTCGGACTTGGTATAAGTTCTGCGGCTATCCAGCGGCAAACCAAATTCGTTTTGTTTGCTGATGTAGTATTTGGTTTCGGTATCATAAACAGATTGCGGGAACAGGTTAAGGCCCAAAACTTTATCCCAAACCAGGTTATATTTTTGACTCCAGGTTCCCGGGTTTTCAAATGTTAAAGTATAGTGGTCTTTATCACCAGCCAGTTTCATCCAGCGGCCCACCATATCTTTAGCAATTGCGCGGTATTTGGTAGCAGTCGATTTTTCGCCTAAAGCATCTGCCATCTGCGCGTAGCAGGCAATACCTACAATAGCTTTTACAGATAAGTTGGCGTTACGCGCCAGGTGGCCAGCAAAGTCATCGGTACATAATTGGTTAGCCGGATCAAAACCTTCCTGAACCAGGTAATCAACCCAGGTGCTTAAAGTTTTCCAGTGCAGTTTGGCGTAAGCCGGGCTTCCTTGTGCTTTGCAGATCGCGGCAGTAAGGATAGTCATATTGCCCGATTCTTCAACCGGCATGCCTTCGCCATAAGTTTGGCCGTTAGCATGCGGATAGCTACCCAAATCGTGCGCTGCAAATTTATGATCAAATTTACCACTCTCGCTAAAGTAGAATATACCGTTTAACATACCCTGCATTAATTTAGGATTGTAGATAAGGTACAGCGGAGCCGATGGGTAAGTAACATCAACCGTGTTAACAAAGCCACCACTAAAGTTTTCTTTAGAGAACCAAAGGATCTCGCCTTGTGGGCTTTTTACCAATATATGCGCGGCAATACTTTGGCGATAAGCCAGTACGCAAAGATCAGCATATTTTTTACCACCAGCCTTTACAGCATCAGCATAAAGGCTTTTGTTTAAGGTGCTGCATTTTTGCAATATAACCGGGTATTCGGTAGCGGCTTTGGTAAGCTGGCCCTCTATGGTTTCTTTACCAGAGTTGTTCCACCACGGCCTTAGGTTTGTTTTAAAGTATTGCATCGAGTAGATATCATCGTACCCAATCTCTATGAATTTAGATACCGCTACGGCACCAACTTTACCAAATGGTATAACTGTATTTAATGCCAAACGGGTGCCTTTGGTATCGGTAGTTTCTGTACTGCCTTTACGGAAAGCATCAACAGATCCTCTACCGATTGTAATAAATTGCGTAACGCCTAATGATTTAGGGGCGGCTATATAAACATAACCCCAGTCAATACGTACATCATCACCATTTTTTTGCAGGATAGGCTGCTCATCAGTTCCGGCTTTAAGTATTGACAGACCGGCGGTGCTGTATTTTGACGCGGTAACAGGCTGGGTTGGTTTGTTAACCGCCAAATCTGTTGACGCGCTAAAGAACACTTTTACATTATGTGTTTTGCCATCATTAGCTTTTACTTTGTAGGTGATGTAGGATACCGGCCTTGACAACAAGTTAAGATCAGATAAGATCAGCGGAGAAGTAAATGTTACGTCCAGATCAATCTTGCCACATTTAAAACTGTAGATGGTTTGAGTAGCGTTGATCGATACATTTTTCTGATCGGCAACTTCCAGCTCTTTAGCTATAACCGGTTTTTCTTTATCAACCAAACCCATATCGGCACGCGTGCCGCCGCCAGTGTTTACCACGTGCATAGCTAGGATGTTCTCGCCTATTTTTAAATTGCGTTTATCAATAGGTACCATTTCAAAACCTTTGCTAACGCCAACTTTATCAAATACTTTTTCGCCGTTAAGTGATACTTCTATGTTATCATCCCATGATAATTTTAAAAGCAGTTTATTAATATCATCCGTTTGGGTGATAGTAAAAACCCGCCTTATCCAAATATCGTTAGACCGCCATCTTATTTTATTCTCGCGGCCATCACCAATTGGCGACATACCTTCTTTCCAGCCGGTCGCGGCATATTGTACTGCTGTCCAGTTGCCATCAGGCTTGGTTTCGGTATATTTTACGGCGTAAGATTTCTCATCAGATGTTGGTACTATGGTCCTGAAATTTTCGGGCTCTTTACCTAAAAAGCGGTAATCGGTACCATCAACATTAATTAAACCTATTAATGATTGCTCCGCACCTGTCCAGTGCGTAGTAGTCGAGCCGGTAAGTTTATCAGAGTTTGACCATATACTGAAATAAGTATTGTGTGTTATCAGCGGGTAAGAAGGCGCTTTCCTTTCTTGTGCCGATGCATATTGAAAGCTTGTTAAGAGTACCAGGAATCCAAATAGCAGATTTTTTCTCATGAATGTAAATGTTTGAAAGTTTTTTTATTGTACAGTTGGTTTTAACACATTTATTCTGCGCATTAATAGCGGGGCCGAATAATTGGCTAAATAACATCATTTTATGCTAAAATCGCTTAATTATTTTCAATATCTTGAAAGGTAATAGATACCGTTTATTATCATCATAAATTAAAACACCCATTACACTTACTTTTGTTTTGTTTCACGCAAATGCGAATCAAATGAAACAAGTGAAACAAGATTTCGACTTAATTAACTGAATTAAAGCAATTTGCTAAAAAATAGTGAAACAAAAATACAACAACTTATCGGTCATTATTTTTACGCATGGTTTATTATTATCATAATCAATTAATTACAAAACAGACTGTTTTAGAACCCTGAAACAAAGAGGTAAAAAAAAGCCCAACCGTTAAGATTAAGCTTATACTTATTTTATGAATAGGTTATTATATCTCCAACTTTATCCCACCGCCAATAAAGCGTTTATCATCCGGTGAATATCTTGGGACGCTTCCCTCTATATATTGTACTTGCTGGTAAAGGTTCCTGGCATTTATAAATACATCCAGGTATCTTGCAAATCCAACTGGTTTTAACCGGTAACCCAGGTAAACGTTTTGCAGCGTAAGCCCCTGCACCATATCAGTATATACAGTATAATTATTGTTTGCTGCCGACGCATGATATATGCCGCGGTTCATGTCATAAATCAGGCTAACGCCTGCAAAGGCCTTGTTATAGCTAACCTGGGTGGCAAACCCAGCAGTAATAAGATTCTCGCCCGGGTAAAATATCCGCAATTGGGTAAGGGCGTAATTGTTCTTAAAACCTTTATTAATTATATAAGCGCCGTTTACACCTGCGCTCCATTTAAATTTACCCTGGCCCGGTAAAGTAAAGTTTAAGCCCACACGGTGTATAATTATATTAGCAGTAGTAAGTTTTGCGCTGTCAACCGTTGCGCCGGTGGTGCTTTCTACAAAATAAATGGTATTGAATTTTGTATTGCTGTAGTTATAGCTAAATGACAGCCCTTTTTTAAACCATGAGAATGTTAATCCGCCCTGGATCTGGTTATAGGTTTGGTACGGGTTTATAGGCGTGCGCACAATAGATATTACGCCTGCGCCATAAGTTGTACGATAAAAAGGCACCTCCAACAAACTGCCCGTCATATCTTCGGCGTAGGACATACTGCTCGCATACGATC
>DHIR01000228.1:33718-44938 GCA_002403905.1 Mucilaginibacter sp. UBA4741 | reverse complement strand
GACATACTGCTCGCATACGATCCATAAAGAATTATTTTCCTGCGGTGCTGTACCGAATCGGTAGCATCAAGTACCTTCAACACATCGAAATTTAACGATGCAAAAGGCAGTATTTTAGGCGATCTTGAACCGTTAAACAATGGCGTGTTGGTATTGGCTATTTGTTGCGCACCAACCTGCAGCGATATCATATCTACGTAGTTTAAAGTAATCGATGGGGTTATTGTTAGCAGTTTTTGCTTTATCACGCCCCCAACTACATTAGTATTGGTAGTGGTATTAACTAACCGGGTAATAGCTAACCTTGTGGTATCATTAGTCTGGCGATAGGTTGCGTTAATGTTGGCATTAAACGTAAAATCATCATTGTCATCCAGAGTACCCTGGTAAGAAAAATCATCTTTAACTATCAAACTATTTACTGTCGATGTGCTGTCGGTAATGCTTTTAAAACCAAGCGCGTTCGGATCAGTAACCGTCCAGTTAGCTTTGCTTTCGCGGCGCTGGAAACCAGCGCTTAGGTTATTGGTAAACAGGTCGGCTATGTTGCTTTTAAATTGGATATTACCATAGCCCAATTTTTGGTTGATGGTTCTTTGATCTACCCTGTTAACGGTAGCACCGCTGTCAACATCATCGTTATATAGTTCCCTATCATTTTGCGGCACATAGCCTGCGGTAATACTTAATGTATTGTTCTCGTCTAATTTTGCATCCAAATAACCGTTAAACTTAAAGCGGTTACTGCTTAATGGTTTAAAAGATTCATAAACATTTTTGTTCCAATATTGCGGGAACACATTGTGTTGGATATCTGCTGATAACCCGGCCTTTGTAGTTTTTGTATTGACATAAGCCGATACATAATACTGCTGGTAAATGTCCTGCGTGGTGTTTCCTTTATTGGCTCTACTAGTGGGCGTACCGGCGTTAAAATCAAAATACTTTTTTACCTGGTTAAATTGTCCGGTCGCGATTATGCCCTTTTGGTTAGGACCGCCCCGTTTGGTTTTAACCAATACCAATACCTGCGATGGCAATACACCATTTAACGAGGTAGCAGCATTTTGTACAATAGTTATCTCATCAATATCATATATGCTGTAGGCGTTAATATCGGTATTTAAAACACCATCAATAACGTAAGCAAATTTTTGTTGCTGGCCGTACACGCCGTTAAAGTATAAAGTAAGGGCCTCTTTCAGATCGGTAAAGGGCATTTTTTCCAGATCGGAGGCGTGGATGGTGATGGCCTGGGTAAACTTCTTTTTCATGGTGACGCGCCCCAGGTCGTAAATTGCAGTATCGGGCAGCGTGGAATATTGTGGCATAGTTGCCGTTGTGTCGGTTTGTGCTTTTACCGGGCTAAAAAATAGGGTTGACAGCAATAATGAACAAGCCAGTAAGGTTGTTTTCATAAGCGAGCGGTATGGGTTTAACTGGTGTAGGTTAATAATTTTGGTTAACCAAATGTAATACAATTATTACAATAATAATAATATTTATGATGGGGCAATTGGTTGGATGAAAGGGAATTGTAAGGCGAACTGACATGGGGTATTGGGTGCCATCCTGAGCTCCGTCGAACCATGACATGTTGTGAAAATGTTAAACTTACGAAGTTTTTAAAACTTCGTAAGTTTAAAACGTAACATGTCATTTGACCTTCAAAGTCCCGTTGGGATTTTATAACTCAGGATGACAATCGTTCTTGCGCCATAGCGCAGAAATTTATTATTTATTACTGACCACCAACGCCGGCCAATTATCGGTACGGAACGGCCTTGCAGGCAAACCATCTTTATTATACAAATTACCCGGCGGGTTATCGGCCCAGTTATATCTTACTGCTTCGGGGTTAGTAACGCCATCGGCAGTAATAACAACTTTATTCCCCTGTATAGTGGCCTTGGCCCAAACAAATTTATGGTCGGCACCGGCTATGCCGAAGCCTTTTAAGTCCTGGCTATCTGTATTTATTACATCATCGCTAACCAAACCGGCAGCAACCAATCCTTTATTTATTTCATTAAAGCTGATGATGATCTTGTTGCCATCAACTTTCATTGATTTATAAATGGGGCCCGATGCTACTACCTTTTCGCCATAAACATTGTGGCGGGCAACCAACACCAACCTGTTTGCTGGCACCAATTTATTGGTTGGGTGTATATTCAATGGTTCACCCGCGTCTATAACTACAGGCATGCCTGTTTTAGCTAGCGATAATGTTTTTTCCTGCGCCTCGCGCACCCAGGGCCAGTTGTTTTCAGACGGAGTTACGGCAGCCTGCCTAAAATTCGGCAATTGCATATACAGGAATGGAAAATCGCCCTGTCCCCATTTTTTGCGCCAATCATTTATCATCCGTGAGAACACATTTTTATAATCAACAGCATCGGCAAGGTTATCACCGTTTGATTCTCCCTGGTACCATATCGCCCCTTTTATGCCATAGCCAAAAATGGGTGCTATCATTCCATTAAAACAGTCGGCAGGTGTAAAATTATTACCGATAGGATTAGGGGGCGAAATTGGTGCGGGGCGCGATGGTTTTGGACGAGCAGGCAACGGTTGCCCGGCTGCTTTTGCCTGGGTTACATCAACGTTCCATTGCTTTATAACTTCTGCATATGCATTTCCAACTTCTGTGTTCCATATTGTCAAGCTATCGCGATAAAGCGTTTGCCTTTGCGGGTAAGTAGCTTTATCAGCCTCGAAATTATCAACCAGTTTTTGCCGGGCATCCACATATTTGGTAAACGGCGGGCTTTCCTGCAAACCTTCGGCGCTTATCCAGGCCTGCGCAGGCGTGCCACCTATATAAGTACCGATCATCCCGACAGGTACACCCGCCGACTGCCGTATTTGCTGTGCGAAATAATAACCAACAGCCGAAAACCCATGCCATGCATATCGTGGATTTGCCAATAGCGCCGGCGAACAAACCACCCACTTACCGTTTGGCGACTCTGCAGGTTGTGGATTTATGTCAGCCATTGGTTGTAGGGATAATCTACTTGGTACATAAAAAAAGTGGATCAGCCCATCAGTAGCTTTTGATATAGCATCTGCGGCATGCTTTTCTGTTTGTATACCAAACTCCATGTTTGATTGTCCGGAGGCTACCCACACATCGCCTATTAAAATATTGGTATAGGTTAATGAGGTACTTTTACTTTTAACGTTCATGGTATAAGGGCCGCCCGCTTTATACGAGCCTAATTTTACCAGCCATTTACCGTCGGCACCTGTTGTTGTTTTATAGCTTTTACCCATAAAATCAACCTGCACCTGTTCGCCAACTTCGCCCCAACCGTATACCGGTACTTTCATGCCGCGCTGCAGAATCATATTGTCGCCAAATATGGCGGGGAGTTTAAATTCGGCAAATGCTGTATTAAAGCCTGATACTAAAAAGCAAATGATCAGAAATTTATAGGTCGATGTTTTCATTATTGAAGATATAAAATTGAAAGACCCGCACCAAGGCGAGGCTTCTATATAAAACTATTTAGTTTACTGTAGCCGCCGACATAGATGGCGCGGCATCAGCCTGCGCGCTGCCCCAACTTTTGTTAGGGCGCGATCCCATTACCAACGTAAGCTTACCGCCTTTTACAACATCGCTATTGTTCATCCAGGCCTTGTTCCACACCACGCCATTTAAGGTAGCCGACTGGATATATTTATTTGCTGCCGATACATTTTTAGCTTCGATAACAAAGTTTTTGCCACCACCAACATTAATAGTACTCTCCTGAAATATAGGGCTGCCAATGTCAAATACAGGCCTGCCCGGACATTGCGGGTAAAAGCCCATCGAATTAAATACGTACCAACTTGAGGTAGCACCGCCATCCTCATCGCCTGCTAAACCTTGCGGGGTTACGTCATACCAAAGATCCATCAACATGCGTATACGGCTTTGGGTTTTCCATGGCTGGCCTGCATAGTTGTACAGGTACGGAATATGGTAAGCCGGCTCATTGCCTTGCGGATACATACCCACCAAACCTGTCATATCCGGGAACTGGCCCAAGAAAGCTAATTTATCCATAGAGTGCCCAGTGGTAAACAGCTCGTCCAACTTATCGGTAAATGCCTGTCTGCTGCCCATCAGGTTAATTAGGCCCTGTATATCATGCTGGACGCTCCAGCTATAAACCCACGAGTTACACTCGGCAAAATAACCCTCGCCTGCAAAACCGCCAGAGTATTTCGGATCAAAAGGCTCAACCCATTTACCATCGGCAGTTTTTGGTGCCATTAAACCGATAGACGGTTTATAAAGGTTTTGGTAGTTATGCGCACGTTTCATAAACATTGCATAATCATCTGTTTTACCTAATGCCTGTGCTATTTGCGCAAGGCACCAATCATCATAGCAATGCTCTAACGTTACTGATACTGATTGCCTTCTATGCCACGAGTCAACCTCGGGCACCCATTCTTTTACCTCCATTGTAGGTGTCCATCTAACCTGGTAAGGCAGGCGGTTATATATATCTACTGTTGCTTTCGGGTCGGCATCCGCACGGATAGGCAGTGCAGGATAATATCCTTTTTCATAATAACATTTCTCTAACTCTGTAGTACCCGGCCCATCTTTCCATGGGATCATGGTGGCTTCCATAGCGTTTTTGCGCATACCTGCATAGGCTTTCTCAACATCAAAACCGCGCAAGCCTTTAAAGTAAGCCTCAACAATTACCGAAGTAGAGTGATTACCTATCATAGCGCCCGAGCTTGGCAGCCAGCCGGTTTCTTCGTAAGTTTTAACAAAGTTGTTAATAGCTTTTTCAGATTCTTTTGGTTTGATCAAATCCTGCAGCGCATAGGCACTGCGGTAGGTATCCCATACGTTACCCATACGCAACGCACGGGTACGGTAAAGGGTGCTGTAAAATATGGCCCGTTGTTTTTCGGTACCACCTTTGATCTTGATCAGGTTTAGCTCGGCGTTCCAACGGTCCTTCAGTTTATTTTTTACTTGTTCGAATGTTGATTTACCAATCTCTTTAGTGATCGATGCTTTCGCATCATCAATGCTGATATTTGAGGTGCCAATTCTTAACTCTAAAGTTTGCGGTTGTGCAGATGCGGTCCAATGCAAATAAGTGCCTGTGCTGGCACCACCGCCGCCGCGATTACGTCCGCCCCCGCCAGCTGGTGCATCTTCTTTCCAGTCGCCATAGCTTGATGCCGCTTTACTTACTTCGGCATAAAAATATCTTTTCTCTGCCGGTCCGCCGCGTCTGCCAATAGACCCGCCCGAGCCTTGAAGAATTTTGTTATCCTTCACCTCGACTGCAGAATTACCCGACAACAACAGGTTTGTAGCTTGGTTAGCGGGAACCGTAAAGCGGAATATAGCCGCATTATCGGTCATAGTGTACTCGGTATTAATATTCGGATCTTCCAGCAAAGCCCGGTAGTAATATGGGGTAGCTGTTTCCAGGTCATGGTCAAAATGCGATGCATTCTCGCGGGCGCTGCTTTTGAAGTCGCCTTTACTGATCATCAGGTTGCCAAAACCCAGCGGAAAGCCGAAAATCTTATCAGACAGGTAAAAATCCTCAATGGCCGGATTAAACATCGGGAAGATATTCATGTTACCACCCGGAGCTTTTATTATAGGCCCGGTACTACGTGTTTTTGGATTGATAGAGCCGATGTACAGATCAACATAATCAGCAGGGGTTTTGCCGGTTGCGACTGCTGTTTTTTTAACGGCCTTTTGTTGTGCAAAGGCGGTGCCGCACAGCACGAATAATGCTAAAAGGGTATGTTTTAGTTTCATAATAATGGTTTACCGTTAAAGGGGTTTTATTAGTTAAAACGTTTGGTATTCAATACTATGAAAATATTGTTACTTATTAAAACAGCGATGGTAATTGTTTTGATACAATTATTGGGGCGTAAGTATAGTTATGCCGCCTTCTCCTGCTATGATAGCTTTTGATGCCAACCCCGTAAAACAGCGAATGCTCCACCACGCCAGGTACCATTTTAATGGCGTTCATTTTATCTAATGGCATAATTGCTGCAAAATATACATCCAACAGATAGTTGCCATTTTCTGTAATAACCGCGCCGTCTTTTTGGGTGCTTATGCGCATGGTGGTTTTAGCATTGGGTATGTTTTTAGTTAGCCATTGTGTTACCAAGTGTAAGGCAGTGGGTAGAACTTCCAATACTAACGGGTAAGTAGTATCTAAGTTCTTTACAGATTTACCGGCATCGCCCAATAAAATAAACTGTTTAGCTAAAGCTGCCATGATCTTTTCGGATGTATGAATGCCGCCGCCGCATTTAAGCGCGTTAAGCCCGGCATCAAATTGGTCGCAGCCGTCAAAGTAAATATCTATGTGTTTTACATTGGCGCTCCCCAATAATTTAAAGCCATGATCCATAATTAAACCGGAAGTCTTAAATGAAGATGTTGCAAAAGTAAGCGAACCCGAAAGATCACTATCCGCCGCCAATAACGAAAGTAAATTAGCAATGGTCGATCCTGCTCCAACGCCTATAGTTTGCCCCGGTTTAATAAATTGCAGGGCAGCTTTGGCGGCTTCCATTTTATAGTCTGTCATGGTTTTTTAATTGATAGGCTAATATCTGTTTTAATTGCTCATCAACAAATAAAAAAAGCACCTGCAAACTAACACAGGTGCTTAACATGAAACTATCAACTGATCTTACTAATTGATGTCTTTGCCTTCTTGCAAGCCTTTTACAATTCTATCCAGCGTTGCCTGGTTGGGCCCTGCAGGTGCTTGCGCGCGGGCCTTTACGGCATAAGGCAAACCCTTTTTATACTCGCCAATTGCCGAGTAACCACGGGCCATACCTACGTTGGTAAAAAATTGATCCGGGTATTTATCGTAATCCATTTTAAATACATCAAAGGCTTCTTTACCTTTTTTGGCGCGGGTTAAACCACGTCCATAAAAATACAGCTCGTTCATATCGCCATAAGGCAACGCTTTTTTCATTACCGTAATAGCTTCTGCGCCACGACCAAGGCTATCTAATATAGCTGCTTTGGTGCTCCAGGCGGTAAAGCTATGGCTGCCACCAAAGTTTACACTGGTGGCGCTATCGGCCCATAATAAACCTTCTTCTAAATTGGTTTTATGTTGGGCGCAGTATTGTGCGGCCTGGTCCCACGTCTGCCAGGTAAAGCAGGTTTCGGTACGTAATTGCTTTCTTAAAGCCGCTATCACATTTTGATCCAAATCAACCTCTACTTTAAAAGGGATGATCAGTTTTTCCCACTCTAGCTGTATCGTAGCGCTGTTATCGGTTTGGTTAGTAAACTCATACCTTAACCATTCTACACTTTTATCGGCAGGTACAGGTTTTACTTTTACACGTAAAGCGTCTTCGGTCTGGTTGTAATAAAAGCTACCCCATGAAGTTGAGTTTTTAGAGAAGATCAATGTACAACCCTGCGGATCATAAGCTATAAAAAAACCATACTTCCCGGCTGCTAAAGGCTGACCTTCTATCTTTACATCGGTAGAGAATTGGATGCTGGTACTTTCGTTAGCGCCCGCGCGCCACGGCGCGGCTTTTGAGGTGCCGAAGCCCTGGTCGACATAACCAACCGGTACCAGCCTGCCCCAGATCTGGCCCTCGCGTTTATTAACGTGCGGGCGATTGTAAATGATGTGATATCAGTCAAGCCAACCTGCTCGTAAACTGACGCCCGTTTGTTGCCCCCGCTGGGCGATACTTTTAACTGCGCGTGGCCCGGAGTTACAAATGTGCATACGACAGTTATCGTAAACAGGGCTGCAAATAATTTTTTCATATCAGAAAAGTTTTAAGTGTTTGAGGTATCAATAATTTATGGAATAAAGCTTGGTTTTAAAAACTGCAAGCGCAAAATATTTCAACTCGTGGGGCTTTATTTTTAATGATTGGTGCAAAAAAATCAACGGTACGAATTATAAAACACCACGCAACTATTGAATAAAGCAGCCAGTTTGTTTAAAACAATTGGGCAAACTAAAAAAGCTTTGTAGATTTAAAAATGAATTTTATTAAGAACATGGCTATCACTACTCGCCTGCAATGGCTCATCTGGATAGCTGTTTTCCTCATCCTGTTTTTTTCTATTTTACCGGTTGATGGTTTTATACACGCCATCACTTTCACCCCTATAAGTTTTGCTTTTTACCTAATAGTTATTTATGGTAATATCAGTTTTCTTTTCCCACGCTTTTATCAAACGGGGCGCAAGGTTCAGTATGTAATTTATGTAATTATATTGCTGGTAACAGCGGGCATGGCGCGGGGTTATTTAATTATGTATTTATACAATAAAACCATGGCTAAGCCCGAGCCGATAATGGTTAGCAGCATGCTAAATTTTATCATAGCCGGCTTTTTAACTTACCTGCTTAGTTTTATTTTCCGCATAGCGATAGCGTATTTCTCATTAAAGCAGCAGGCCGAAAAAATACTGGCGCAAAAAAGCCAGGCCGAGTTGGATCTTTTAAAATCGCAGGTGCAGCCGCATTTTTTGTTTAATACGCTTAACAATATTTACTACGAGGCCTATCGCGAAGCACCTAAAACGGCTAAATTAATAGAGCGCCTATCAGACATTATGCGGTATTTTGTGGATGAAAGCCCGAAGGACCTGGTTTCGATAACTACCGAAATACATTTTTTGGAAAACTACATAGCCCTCGAAAAAATAAGGATGCGCCATGAGCTCGACTTGACTTTTATACAGGAATGCAATGCCGACCTTCGCATCCCCCCTATGCTGTTGATGACCTTTGTGGAGAACATTTTTAAGCATGGCATTGATAAATCAAGCAGCGATAATAAGATAGAGTTATCTTTAATTCAGCAGGATGGTTATTTGGTGTTTCAAACAAAAAACCCGGTTTATAATATCGCGGCGGGTGCCGAGCCGAATGGTTTCGGGATAAAGAATTTAAAGAAACGCCTTACCCTATTGTACGGGACAGCGTTTGACCTATGGACTACCGCAGATGATAATTTTTTCACGGCTTATTTAAAAGTACCCCTAACATGAGTTTAAGCTGTATTATTATTGACGATGAGCCCAACGCGGTTAACCTGCTGGAGATACTGATAACCCAGAACACCAAGTGGAACCTGCTTACCAAATGCTATAATGCTTTAGAGGCCATGGCGTTTTTAAAGGATAACCAACCCGACTTTGTTTTTTTGGATATTAATATGCCTCAACTTAGCGGCATGAAACTGGCCAGCTTGCTATCAAAAGATATTAAAATAGTTTTTACCACCGCCTACTCTGAGTATGCTGCCGAGAGCTACACTTTTCAAACTATAGACTACCTGTTAAAACCCATAACTCTTAAACGTTTTTTGGCAGCGATGCAAAAGATAGAAGGTTATTTCACTAACCCTGAAACAAACGCAAAGCCAGCCGCCGCGATCAATGACGATTACTTCTTTGTAAAATCGGGCAAGGTACTCCGTAAAATATTGCTGGCCGAGATCCAATATTTTGAGGGCGAGAAAGAATACGTACGCCTGGTAACCCCTGCCGAACAGATATTGATCTATCGCCGGTTAAAGGATATTGAAGAGCAGTTGCAGCCACCTTTTGTACGTGTGCATAATTCGTACATAGTCAACACCAAACAAATCAATAAAATACAAGACAACCATATTTATATAGCCGATAAACAGATACCCATAAGCGAGAAGTTTAAGGATGGGTTTATGCAGGTTATACAGCAGCGGATATTTTAGGAGGATGGCCAACAATATAAATTAGAATATACCAGCTTTTTTATTTTCTATACTTCTATATCCAACTATGTATGTATAAATTGAACTTGGAACAAACATTATTTCAACACCATTGATTAACTTTAATCCTTCTTTGTCTATCGTTGTTACTATAGCATTCTTCAAATTATTTTTACCACAAAAATATAAAAGGCTCTTCAATTCATCATACGGATTTTCAAAAGGTCTATTACTCCATTTTATCTCAACGGCCCATAATGGCTTTAATTTTTTATCATCAAGTCCGACCAAGTCTACTTCCCCGTCTTTCCACCTTGCATACCAAGGTGTAAAATAAATCCTATGCATCCATTGGGCAAATATTGCTGTTTCTACCATGTGAGGAAAAGCGTCATCGGTTGCTGATAAAGGCGAAAACAATGCACTTCTAAGTGAAGGGTTAGTTAGATAAACTTTATAATTGGTTTGCCTTTTAAATTTTCTTGCACAATCATCTATTTTGCTGATTGATTTAATTAAAAAAGCTGCTTCTAAATATTCGAGATATTTTTTTAATGTCAACTTGTTTACACCACTAGTTGTGGATAAACTTTCTAAAGAAACTTCGTTTCCACAATAATAAACTAAGGTGGTAAAAAAGGTATTCAATTCCTGAACATTTGCGATGCCATATAAGCTTGGCAAATCCCTTAGTAATACTTTATCTATAATATCACTTTTTATATACCTACCAACATTTGACTGTATTTTTTCCGAAAAGATCACTTCTGGATATCCTCCATAATTTATGTAATCAATGAAGTGTTTATTGAGTTCTTGAATGTTATTTGTAGTTATCCAAGGACTTTGTTTTCCTCTCCAAACAATATTTGTTTCGGATATCAAATAATTTAACTCCTTTAAATGAATGTATTCATGAAAAGTCAATGGAGGTAATAAAAAATCGGTAAATCTACCGGCTCCACTTTCAGAACTTTTAAGTTTCAGTGCCGCCGCTGCTGATCCTGAAACTATAAATTTTGTATTTGGATAGCTATCTACTAATACTTTAAGATGAATTTCCCAATTAGTTAAGTATTGTATTTCATCAAAAAAGACGTAATAACCACTCGGATTGTCAAAACCACTCGCTGATCTTGCTAAAGCAAATAATTCCTCTAATCCCATATTGAAATAAAGCGGATTTTCAATATTTATAAAGCAGATTCGACTTCTGTCAACAACTTTTTCCACCAATAATTTCCCTATGGTATGATACATCATTACAGTTTTGCCAACTCTTCTTGGTCCCATTAACACAACCGCTCTTTTTGGTTCCTTTTCTTCAACGAGTGGATAAAACAAGTCAAAATATAATCTTGACTTCATTTTTTTATACTGATCTTCAATTTCATTATTTATCCACCACGGGTTTTCATAGCGAATTCTATTTATTTTATGTTCATTAGAAATAGG
>DHIR01000228.1:0-33613 GCA_002403905.1 Mucilaginibacter sp. UBA4741 | reverse complement strand
AAGAAATAGGTTTTAGCTTGATACTCATCACTTTAATATTTTTATAAAAACAAATATGCTTATTTTATAAATAAATAGAAAATAAGCATATTTATTTATTCTTATTTAAATAAAATAGCTAAAATATAGTTTAATTGCTAGTATGCTCTTTCTATCTCACGATACCGAATTATTAATATGAGATTTTTTCAGCGAAGCAATCAATCCCAATACCGGCCCAATAGCCAACAGCACATAAATATATTGCGCGTTCTCCACTGTACGCAAAGCGTTAATTAATTGTATGCTGATGATGGTAATAGCAAACCCAATGCAGTTTACAATAGTTAATGACGAACCTTTAGATACCGCAGGCGCATTTTGAGCTACAAGGGTGGAAAACAAAGGCGAATCGGCAATTACGGCCATGCTCCAAATAAACAAGAAAACGATAAAGGCAAGCGTAGCAGTGCTAAACAATAGCAACGGCGAAATAATACAACACAAGCACGAAGTAAATAAAGCGATAGTTGCCATTCTTTTTACCCCAAAACGCTGCGATAACATCCCACTTAAAGCGCAGGATATACTGCCAACAGCAATCACCAAAAACGACAGTAAAGGAATATTGATATCAACCATTGGATAATGCACTTTATAGGTTGCTAATATCACCGGCACAAACGCCCAGAAAGCATATAGCTCCCACATGTGGCCGAAATAGCCAAACGCTGCGGCCCTGAATTTTTTATCAGTAAACCCATTTAAAAACCCGGCGAAGTTTAGCTTTTGGTTTTGTTTGCGGCCCGGTCCGTCCAGCACTAATAGTAACATAGCACATCCGCCAATGGCTGATAGTAACGAGGTTGAGTAGATCACATATTTCCATGGCAAAGCCGCCGTCATGCTTTTTAATAAGTGTGGAAATGCTGTGCCCAATACCAATGCCCCTACCAAAAAGCCTAGTGACTTGCCCAAGCCTTGCTGGTAATGGTCAGACGCTATTTTCATCCCCACAGGGTAAATCCCTGCCAGGAAAAAACCGGTGCAGAACCGGCATAGCATCAGCGTTCCGGGGGTTATATTAGCTATACTCGCGCCAAGGTTAATAACAGCAGCTATCAGCGCGCAGGTAAAGAAAACTTTAACCGGCGAGAATCTGTCGGCTATACTTAGTATGGCAAATATCAGCGTGCCGGTAATAAAGCCTAATTGTACCGCGCTGGTTAGGTGGGCCAGGTAGGTTGGCTCTAAGTTTAGTTGTTTGGCAATATCCCCCATAATGGCATTGCCGGCAAACCATACCGAAGTACAAAAAAATTGCGCGATAACGATAGTAGGTAGTATTCTTTTCATTTAAGTGGTCTATGGCAAATATCATTAAAAAAACCAATTAGTAATTGGTCTGTTAATGTCTTGTATGCCCTTTACAATTGGCTATTATAACCATTACGTCTCAGCCTAAACAAAAGTAACTTAGCAAAAAACAAAAATTATGTTTAAGGATTCAAAAGCATTCAGCAGTTTTTCTGTAAACGATTTACAGGCAGCCAAAAAATTTTATACCAAAGTTTTAGGTTTAGAAGTAAGTGATAACCCAATGGGATTAATTGAGCTGCACGTAACGGGCAGTACCAACATTATGGTTTATCCAAAACCCAACCACGAGCCGGCAACTTTTACCGTACTCAACTTTCCGGTGGCCGATCTTGAAAAAGCCGTAGACGCACTTATAGCAAAAGGAATTGTGTTTGAGCAATACGGCAGCGAATACATGAAAACCGACAAAAAAGGCATTGTGCGCGGCAACGGCCACGGACCTGATATAGCCTGGTTTAAATATCCGGCAGGCAATATTTTATCGGTACTGGGCAAAGAATAACTAGCTGTTTTTTTGCCTGGGATTGGCGGCAATTAAAAAGGCTATGCCGCTAAATGCCAGTGCCTCAAACACGCTTACAATTTCGTTACCGTTGCCGGTGATCGGGTCGACAATAGCGCGGGGGATGTGCAGGGTTATCAGCCATATAAATATGATTATCCCCAATAAATTAGCGGCTAGCTGTCGTTTAATATTGAAGATGATACCTATCGCACTTGCAATCAACGCAACCCCTGCCAAATATCCCCAGAAGGTATGCCAGGGTAGCCATGCCTGTACCAGCATAGCCACAAACGGCATGTAGAAAAAGTGCATTATACCGGCCACCAAAATATCTATCGCGAAAAGACACTTTCCATACGGAATGAGTTTAGCCAAAACCGTCGTAAACCCGTTTTGACCACCATCTGTTGGCAATGACCCCGCCACCACAAACGCCCCGCCACTCAACGCTAATATTTTAAGTGGATTTGACCATCCGGCCAGGAAACGCCAATTATTTTGAACCTGGCAAGGCAGATGCATGGTTATAAACAACAGTAATAAAAAAGCACCCAGCAGTAAAGCCGCGGTGCGTGCGTGTTTACTAAAACCGGTAGCCAAACCCGCTGTCACAATCATAAAAACACTAACCAGCCAGATACAGGATATACAACCGGATAAAAAAGGGATGCTTGACGGCACAATTACCGGCATAAGGCTGCTCAATATTAATTGCTGAACGGCAATACCTATTATCCCTATACTATAAAATAAACGCCAGGTAGTAGTATACTTTTCCATAAATGGGTTAATTAGGTGCTATTTACTTATTGCAATTTATCAAATTATCCGCAGAAAAATTTAATTAAACTTTACACAGCCGCTACCGCCTCAATCTCCACCAAATAACCATGATGCAGCTCGGGTACAGGTACCACCGCGCGGGCGGGTTTGTTATCGCCCAGCATTTCAATATAGATCTGGTTAAAGGTTTTCCAGTTTTCAATACCTACTACGTAAACCGTTACTTTAAGCAGTTTGGAGGCATCGCTACCCGCCGCTTTAAGTACAGCCAATAAATTGCTTAGAGCAACCCGTGCCTGTATCTCTAAAGGTTCGGTATACGTATGCGTGCCATCAGCGCTCACCGGCAACTGGCCCGATATAAACAGCATGCCATTATAAACCACACCTGGCGTATAATGCCCTGTAGGTGCTACGGCACCTTCTACATATATTTTTTTTATTGCTTCTTTCATATTACGTTAAAAAGGCAGCTTACCCATATCCACATTCCCACCGGTTATAATAATACCTATTTTTTGCCCGGCAAATTTATCCTTATGCTTAATAACTACCGCCAACGCAACCGCGCTTGATGGTTCTATAATAATCTTCATACGCTCCCATACTAACTTCATAGCCGCAATTATTTCTTCGTCTGATACGGTTAAAATATCGCTTACATATTCGCGAATTATGGCCAGCGTACGTTCGCTTAAATTGGTCAGCAAGCCATCGGCGACAGACTTTATGTAAGGGGCTTTTTCAACCTTTCCTGTTTTAAAGGATAGTATCGCATCGGCAGCACCTTCGGGTTCGCAGCCAATAACTTTTGTTTGGGGCGATAAGTAATGAACTGTCAATGCTGTTCCGCTTAACAGCCCGCCCCCGCCTACCGGGGTAAAAATGGTATCGAAGGGATGGTCCAGTCCGGCATCTTCCAGCAATTCTTTAGCCGCCGTTGCTTGACCGGCTATTACCCGGTCATTATCAAACGGATGAACCAATACCGCGCCGGTACGGTTTATTACTTCAGCTACGCCATTTTCGCGGGCGGCAAGGTTAGGTTCACATTCTATTACCTCGGCACCGTAGCCTTTAACGGCATCTTTTTTTACTTGCGGAGCGTTACCAGGCATCACAATATAAGCAGGCAAACCCACCAATCGCGCGGCAAAAGCAACCGCCTGCGCATGATTGCCTGATGAATGCGTGGTAATAGCTTTACCCTCGTTATTTGCCACTATCTGCAAAATGGCATTTATACCACCACGGGCTTTAAAAGCGCCTATCTTTTGGAAGTTTTCGCACTTAAAAAATACCGAAGCACCCACCAACTCATTAATGGTTTGGTTGGTTAGTATCGGTGTTCGATGGATATGTGGTTTTATACGCTCATGCGCCTGGATAATGGTATCTAAGGTAATTTGCTGATTCATTACCGTAAAAATAACGATTAGCAGCTTTATTAACCTGATTTAAATTGAAAACTTAATTGGTATGAAAAATCGCCTTGTATATACTACTTTAGCAGTGCAATTATACATCCGGCTATTTTTATAAACCGACATGAAAAACAGGTTCATCTTAAAAAAACTACCAATAATAGTTTGGCTATTATTTATGGGTAGTATGGCGCATGCAGCACAAAAAAGCATCAGGGTTTTAATTGTGGGCGGCGGCACTTCGCACGATTTTGACCGCTGGTACAAGCAAGCCGATGCCGCGACACTTAGCCAGGGCGGTTTATGCAAAGTTACTTATACCGCCAATACAGACTCTATAGCTATTTATTTAGCCACAGCCGATGTGCTTTATCTGGCAACCAACCAAAACATCAACCCGGCAAACCGCGCCGCTATTTTCGCTTTTGCAAATGCGGGCAAAGGTTTAATACTAGGTCATCCCGCGTTGTGGTATAACTGGACGGACTGGCCCGAATACAACCGGCAACTGGTAAGCGGCGGTGCCAGCGCGCATGATAGTTATGGCAGTTTTGACGAAGAAATAGTTAACCTAAATCACCCCGTTACCAAAGGGGTTGAACAAAAGTTTACGCTTAAAGACGAACGGTATCATTATCTTGCTGACCCGGCTGGTCCCGGTATTGAGGTACTGGCCAACAATCATGTCGCCGGATCGGACGTTATATATCCATCTATATTTGTTGTTAAAAACCCGAAAGCGCGCATAGTATGTATTGCTTTGGGCCATGATACAGCATCGCATGATATTAAACCCTACCAAACCCTTTTGCGCAATGCGGTAAAATGGGTGGCACACCAATAAATCTATTTGAATATGAAATACATTTTTTCCTTACTGATCAGCATTAGCTTTTTACAACTAAAGGCACAACAAGCATTTGATGTCGAGGCACATCGCGGTGGCCGTGGCTTAATGCCCGAGAATACTATTCCAGCCATGCTTAACGGTGTACACATAGGTGCACATACGCTGGAATTAGATACTCATATTACTGCCGATGGAAAAGTTGTGGTATCGCACGATGGTATGATGACCGCGGCAATCATGCAAAAACCAGACGGCACTAACCTAACCAAAGCAGAAGAAAAACAGCATATTCTTTATAAAATGACCTATGACAGCATCAGGATGTATATTGAGGGGGTTAAAAACTACCCTGCGTTTCCGCAACAGCAAAAGGTTAAAACCTATAAGCCCTTATTAGCCGATCTGATTGATAGTGTGGAGGCCTACGTTAAAGCCAATCACCTTAAACCGGTTTATTATAACATCGAAACTAAAAGTAAAGTCACCGATGATAACATTGAGAACCCCATCCCTACCGTATTTGTAAAACTGCTGATGGATGTTATCACCCAAAAACATATTACCGACAGGGTAATTATACAATCATTTGATATACGTACATTACAGGTATTGCATGAGCAAATGCCAATGGTTAAGACAGCTTTACTTATCTCAACCGGCGATTATGGCACAAACATTAAACTACTGGGATTTACTCCCACTATACTTAGCCCCGAACAAAAAATCGTTACTGCCGATATGGTAACTACCGCCCATAAAAACAATGTACAAGTTATCCCCTGGACAGTAAATGATGAGGCTGCTATGAAAGCCCTTGCCGACTTGAAAGTGGATGGACTGATATCAGATTATCCTGATAAGCTGGTTAAACTGTTTGGCAGTTATCAAAAGTAAACTCATAAAAAAACCCGCTTTTATAGCGGGCTTTTTCTTTATATATGTTGAGTTGATTGTAGCCTAATTTTCTACGTAGGTTGGTTTTTTTACACCGTTATCATAAGCTTTAAGGTTTTTCTTTAGCAGCTTGCGTGCTACGTGGATGCGGGTTTTAACAGTACCTATCGGGATAATTAAATGATCAGCTATCTCGTGGTATTTATGGCCCTCAAAATACATGGTGAAGGGTACATAATAATCAGCAGGCAATCTGTCTAAAGCTCTTTTAATGTCATCCATTACAAATTTAGCCTCGCCCTGGTTTTTGGTCGAACTAAATACCAGGTTGGGTGATGATATCTCATCAGATTTTGTAACGAATGTGCTCATTTTAACAAAACGGCGGTAATTGTTGATGAAGGTATTTTTCATGATGGTATATAACCATCCTTTTAAATTTGTGCCTTCTTTAAACTTATTGTAATAAGTTATGGCTTTCAACATTGTATCCTGAACAAGGTCGTTAGCATCGTCTGCGTCGTGAGTGAAATGTAAGGCGTATGATCTTAATGAACTTGCCTGGCGCAATACTAAGGTGTTAAACTCAATCTTTGTCATTTGTGAATGTTTTGTATTGGTTTGTAGACAAAGTTGATACCACAATACAAATTCACTAACAAAGTGTTTTATTTTATTTGCTATTTAAGGGGCCGGTTAACGATTGCCCAACGTATACAAAAACAAGCAGATAACTTGTTTAATTACAGCTTATTAATATAAATATTAAAACAAAATAGGGCATGCTATTGTTACGGTTTACGCTTACAGATTTATTTTTTAGAAAAGAATATTTACCCAATTATGTTTACCTCGCGCTGCAGGGTAACGCCGAATTTGGAGTACACACTGTCTATAATTTGCGACGAAAAGTTGTACACTTCTTCGCCCGTAGCTCCGCCATGGTTAACTAAAACCAGGGCCTGGTTCTTCCAGGTACCGGTGTTGCCATCCACTTTACCCTTCCAGCCGCATTGCTCAATCAACCAGCCTGCCGCTAATTTAATAAACCCATCACCCGCCGGATAGTTTACAATTTCTGGAAAATTCTTTTGTATCGGTTCAAACTCGGCAACGGTGATAACCGGGTTCTTAAAAAAACTACCCGCGTTGCCAATAGTACTGGGGTCGGGTAGTTTAGCTACGCGGATATGGGATACCACCTGTGATACATCTTTTATGGTAGGTGTTGTTATGCCACGGTTTTGCAGTTCCTGCTCTATCGCGCCGTAGCGCAGATTAACATTGGGGATAAGTGATAACTCAAATTTTACCGATACAATGATATACCGCCCTTTCAGCTCGCTTTTAAATACACTTTCGCGGTAGCCAAAGCCACAATCTGCCTTACTAAAAACTTTAAACTGACCGGTACTGATCTCGAAGGCTTTGCAGCTATGGAACACATCTTTCAGTTCCACGCCATAAGCGCCAATATTTTGTATAGGCGATGCACCTACCGAGCCGGGGATAAGGCTCAGGTTCTCTAACCCGGCATAGTTGCGCGTTACACAAAAATTTACCAGGTCGTTCCATACTTCGCCGGCACCGGCTTCTATGTATACCTGGTCATGTTTGATGCGATGCTCGATACCACGGATATTCATACGAATAACCAGCCCGTCAAAATTATTTATTAATAACAGATTGCTGCCGCCACCAATGACCAGTCTTTCTATTTGCTGCCATTGGGGGTCCATAAACAGTTCCACCAGTTCGTCTTCGTGGTTTATTTCGGCGTAGAAGCTGGCATTGGCCTCTACGCCGAAAGTATTAAAGTTTTTTAACGAAACGTTTTGTTGGATTTGCAGCATGCGGGCAAATTTCGGAATTAATTTATAATTATCATGGTGCTATTGTGGTATTGCGCTTTGTTCCACTTTGCGTGAGCGGAACAAAACGGAATACCATAATAGTTAAAAAATTAACTTAAAAGGGTGTGGCAAGATGTTGCCATCATTAAAGTGAAATGATACGACAGTGTTATTAATACATTTATAAATGGCATATATCAAAAGACAGCATCAGCAAGTTTCAAGCTAAATTTGTATATTTACTTAATTAAAAAGCATCATGAAAATTGCACCTGTAGTTAGAAAAGCTTTATTAAAAGATATTGATGAGGAACTGGAAGATATGCGCTATTGGTTATCCAGGCCGCCACATGAACGCGCGGCAGCAGTAACCCGTTTAATATCAAAAAGTCTGCAGCCGGGCCAGCGGATGGACAAAAGCTATGTTGTAAAGAGGACTCTCCACCCATGAATCTAGAAAAAGATTTCGAGGATTTTGTTACTTTATTAAATAAACATCATATAGATTATATGATAGTTGGCGGTTACGCGCTTGCTTTTCATGGCAAACCACGCCATACTGGTGACCTTGATATTTGGATAGACCTATCAAGCGAAAATGCTGAAAAAATGTGTATCGCGCTTTCTGAATTTGGCATGGCATCATTAGGGATGACTAAAGATGATTTTTTAACAAAAGGAATAATTACTCAGATCGGGTATCCGCCGTTACGCATTGATATTTTAAATGAAATTGATGGTATAGGTTTTAAAGATGCATATACCAATAAACTAATTATTGATATTGACGGGCTGATGATAAATTATATTGGATTAGACGATCTTATTAAAAATAAAACAGTAAGCGGCCGCCACCAGGACCTTACGGATGTAAATACATTGAAAAAGTTAAAGAAAAAGCTATAATCTATTTTGGGGATTTTTTTGTTATCCAGACTAACGTGTAATTAAAAAGGCCACCCAATATAAACCCTATCTGTAGTGCCCCCAACCCGCTTGCCGGTATTATCAAATACCAGGCATACTCCTTTTAAATTTTTATGATTTCCGCGCGAGTTTGGGTCGGGGATGATCCCTTTAAAATCGGTACTAGCTCCACCAATCAGGTCACCTGTGTAATCTGCCAATACGACTAGTTTATCGCCAAAAACTATCCAGTGCGACAAATTTCCGTCTGCTTCAACCACACGCAAAAAATGCATTTGGCTTGGATCATAAAACGCAATTGAAGCAAACTGTTTTCTAATATTGTTATACATTATTTTCTTGGTTTCGTCCATTCCATCCCAACTATGCTTTACCACAAAAGCTCTTACACCAATATTATTTTTTAAATAATCATATAAAAAGTTTTTCCTTTTAAACAGGTTAGCTAACGTATCCTCATATTTTTTAAATTGCCTGATATTTACCGTATCAGTTTTATAAAAATCCCAATAAATGTTTACGTATGGTGGCAATAACGACGAGTTGAAATAATAGGTCTGCCGATAATCGCTCATGGTATTGGGTTTATGGCGATCAACAATAAACTCTTTTGGTGTAATACTATTATTTAATATACGATATGATTCCGAGTTCTCTTTTTGAAAAAGTTCCCAGTTAAAGCGGGTTTCAAAATATTTGCGATAGATAACTTTATCGATATTTTTATAAAAAAGGCTTCGTTGTTCAGCTGCTTCCAGATCATCCCCGCTTAAATTGTAAAAGATATCCTGGATCCGCGGATCATAGTCTTTGATGCTCTTGGATACCCAAGGTAAATAAGATGCAAAATGCCATTTTTGTGCCTTAAGAATATAGTTTTTATTTGCTTTGGTAGTAATGCTAATAGCATAATGTCCACTATCCGGATCTTTTAATATTGGCATGGCGTAAACCAGTGCTTCGTGAAGAATAGATGGAGTTTTAATGGCATTTACAAAATCTGCTTTTTGAATGCGGGTTAAGCTGGGATGTATAGTATCGGTATATTTTACCAGGCTATCAGTCAATTTAAAATGAGAGGCAATTATAGCAGTGTCCGGATTTGCTATAAACGAAAGTAGTTCGGCTAGCAACTTATTTGGGATATTTTTTATAAATATCCTGGACGAGTCTATAGACATACCCTTAGTTTTAGGATCACAATCTTTAACCCATTTGGTTTGATAGCTTTTCCAAATCCCGTTTTTATTAATTACCTCAACATTCTTTTCGCGCTCGCTTGCGCCGCCCCATCTTTCCACCAGTCTTATTTTAACAACATCCTTCAACTCAATCTTTTGAGCAACACAAATCCGGCCGCTTAATATCGAACCAATTATCACGATACATAAAAGAAAAATATTTTTTTTGAAGGGCATGGCTTACCGGTTAGGTTGTGGTTATGCTAAGTTACAAAAAAACGTTAACAACAAAGCCTCTTACGGTAAGTAAGAGGCTTCAAAAGGGGCTATCTAATTAACAACCTTTTTTCTTGCATTCTTTAGAACCTTTAACGCACTTGTCGCTTTTAAGGTTTTTGGTGGTTGTTGCTTTAGCGGCTGGCTTTTTAACCGGCGTTTTATCTAAAGCCATTACTGATGATGCCGCGATCATTATCGCCAGCATACTTAATGTTATCTTTTTCATATTGGTTTCTTTAGCGTTATAATCAATTGTACTATTTCAAATGTAGCTATTTAATTCATCAATGCACCCTCGTTAATTTAGTTTTTGATAGCGATAACACAACACCAATTGTCAATCCTGATTTACAAACCCGGATCTAATAGACATAAAATATTCCGCATAGCTATATAACATAGTATGGAATGCTTTTGATCGGGATCGGGGTGAGTCCATGGCGCGCGTTCATCACCGCCACCATTAATTCACTTAAATTTTCGTATATTGTTACAACCCCATTAATATCCTCGTCAATCATTTAACAATAAAAAACTAGTACTTAATTTTCTTAAAAAACATCTCTCATTCTTTAATTTTTAACTAATAATTTCATTTATAGTTAGTTACCAAAAAAACCTACTACCGGAATAAGACATTATACCCGATAAATGATAAAAATCACTACCGACATAACCCCCGATACCCGAAAAATGGCATTTTTTACTACCGGCAAAACCTCTGATACCCGAAAAATGGCAAAAATCACTACCTGCTAACCTATCAATACCAGTAGTAATTGTTGCATTGGCGTACGTACAGTAAATCCAACCCCGATAGTTATCGGGACGAACATCCGAAATCCCCGGGCAGACGTATTAAAATATAAACCTTTTCCCAGCCCTCTTTGCGTGTAGCGCAGAGAGGGCCGACAAGTGTAACGATGTTGGGGTGAGTCAACGGCGCGTTCTATATCACCAATATTTTTGTAGCTTTAAACAACCAATCAACAACCTATATTTATGACCGACATCTCCCGAAAAAACTTTATAAAAGGCGCTGCCATTGCCGTAGCGGGGGTGTCTTTTGGCAAATCTGCTTTGGGTAGTGTGGCTAAATTGCCCTCTGCCCCATTTAAAACCGGGGCGATAGCTGATAAAGTAAGTTTAAGCATTTTCTCTAAACACCTGCAATGGCTTAATTATAAAGATATGGCCAGTCTGGCGGCGCAATTAGGTGTTGATGGCATTGACGTAACCGTACGTGCAGGCGGTCATGTATTGCCCGAGCGGGTAAAGGATGACCTGCCGAAGGCGGTAGAAGCTATAAAACAGGCAGGTTTAAATGTATATACCATTACTACAGACATCAAAGACGCTGATGAAAAACATACCGCTGATGTTTTAAAAACTGCATCGGCGCTGGGTATCAAAAACTACCGCATGGGTTGGTATAGTTATGATAGTAAATTAGATACACTAGCTAACATAGCCGTAATTAAAAAACGAATAACTGCTTTAGCCGCCATAAATGAGCAATATAAAATACATGGCGATTATGAGAATCATACCGGGCGCTTTGCAGGCCCGTTATGGGACCTTTGGGAAGTACTAAAAGACTTAAACCCCCAATGGATGGGTTGCCAGTTTGATATACGCCATGCCACCGTTGATGGCGCCGAAGCCTGGCCCGTAACGCTTGACCTGCTGAAAAACTATATCGGCTCTGTGACTATAAAAGATTTCCGCTGGACAAAAACCAATAACAAATGGGTGATAGAAGATGTACCGCTGGGACAAGGCATGGTCGACTTTAAGAAATACCTGGCCCAGCTAAAGAAATTGAATTTACTGCGCCCTATATCATTGCATTACGAATACCCCCTTGGCGGCGCAAATGATGGCGCAACAAAATTAACTATACCTAAAGACGATGTTATTAAGGCGATGCAGCGGGATGTAAATACGTTAAAGGGGTGGTTGAGGGAGAGCGGGTTGGTCTGATAAAGCGGGCTGTCATCCTGACACCCCCGCCAAATCTATTAATCCTTCTAAAATCCGAAATCGAACATTCGAAATCCGAAATTCTTTACATTATATTCTCTAAATATTTATACCCACTACCTGTATTTAGCAACAGCACTTTTTCGCCGGGTTGAATCCAATTGCTGGCTTTCAACTTTTTGTAGGCTTGCCATAGCGCTGCTCCTTCTGGTGCCATAAGCAAACCTTCGTTTTTGGCTATTTCTTTTACGGCGACGCTCATTTCTTCATCGCTTATGGTGATGGCGTTGCCGTTGCTTTGGCGCAGTACTTTCAATATTACTTTATCGGCATAAGGTTTTGGCACACGCAGGCCGTTGGCTATAGTGAAGCCGCCATCGGTAAATTCGGACACGGTTTGCCCGGCGTGGAACGCTTTAACAATACCATCGCAACTCTCAGACTGCACCGCTACCATGCGTGGGCGCTTGCTGCCTATCCATCCTAGCTGTTCTAATTCATCAAATGCTTTCCAGATGCCTATTAACCCCGTACCACCGCCGGTTGGGTAAAAAATAACATCGGGCAGTTGCCAGTTAAACTGCTCGGCAATTTCATAGCCCATGGTTTTTTTACCTTCCAGGCGATAAGGCTCTTTTAGTGTTGACACCTGGAACCAGTTATTAATTGTCGCGTGCTCGTTGACCAGTTTGCCACAATCGCTAATGCTGCCATCTATCTCTACCAACTCGGCACCATATAGATGGCATTCGTCTTTAAAAACTTTTGGGGTTTGTTTGGGCATGTACACAATAGCCTTTACACCTGCGGCAGCAGCATAGGCCGCCAATGCGCCGCCTGCATTGCCCGCTGTTGGTATGGCAATAGTTTGTATACCCAGTTCTTTTGCTTTTGATACAGCGGCGCTTATGCCCCTTGCTTTGAATGATCCGGTTGGGTTGCCTGATTCGTCTTTCCAGAAAACTTCGTTATCGCCGGTAAATTTCTTGAGGTTGTTAACCGGGATTATGGGTGTAAAACCCTCGCCGAGCGTTATAATATATTTTTCATCAATAACCGGTAAAAACTCTTTATAGCGCCACATGGTTGCGGGCCTGCCGGTTAAAATATCCTTGCTGATGCCGGTGCTTAAATTGTATTGAGCAAATAAGGTAGATGCACAATTAGTGCAAACCGTATTCACCACCCCTGCATTGTGTATGGTTCCACATTCGGGGCATTCCAGATATGTCAGTAACGATGCCCGTTCCAGCTCAATGTTGTTGATCATTATTATATATTTTAATTACAATACAGGCTATCTCAAATGATAGAGAGCACGTTGTACTATACGCTAATTTTGCGCATTAGGTTGTACAACATTCGCCTGGCTTGTAAAATTTGTTCATAACATTTCAACTTTACAACATTCCAACCCTATAACAACATTATATATGTATCGGCCTGTTATCCGTAGCTGCCAAACAGGCCTCGCGCATAGCTTCTGTATAGGTTGGATGCGCATGGCTCATGCGCGATATATCTTCGGCACTGGCGCGATATTCCATGGCTACAACTGCCTCGGCAATCATATCCGCAGCGCGTGGGCCTATCATGTGTACGCCTAATATTTCATCAGTGGCGGCATCAGCCAGCACTTTTACAAATCCGTCCAGATCACCGCTGGCTACTGCCCTGCCGCTTGCACGGAACGGGAATGATCCTGTTTTATACTTTACGCCTTTTTCTTTTAGTTGCTCTTCGGTTTGGCCTACAGCCGCAACTTCGGGCCAGGTATAAACTACGCCCGGTATCAGGTTATAGTTAATATGTGGTTTTTGGCCAACAATAGTTTCGGCTACATAAGTACCCTCATCCTCGGCTTTGTGCGCCAGCATTGCGCCACGGACAACATCGCCTATGGCGTAAACACCTTTAACGTTGGTTTGCATATGCTCGTCAACGGTAATTTTGCGTCCACGCTCTTCAACGGTGATGCCAATTTTATCCAGTCCTAAACTATCGGTATAAGCAATACGACCAACTGCAACCAGGCAGTAATCGCCTTTTAATTCTTTTTTATCGCCGTTAGGGGCATCAAACGTAACCGTTACTTCTTTACCTTTTACGGTAGCGCCGGTAACTTTATGACCCAGGTAAAACTCCATGCCTTGTTTTTGCAGAACCTTTTGCAGCTCCTTGCCCAGGCTTTTATCCATAGTTGGGATAATGCCGTCCATAAACTCAATTACCGATACTTTAGCACCCAATCGCGCGTAAACCGATCCTAACTCTAAACCAATAACACCACCACCGATTAGTATCAGGTGTTTAGGTATTTCTGGCAGGTTTAATGCTTCTGTTGAGGTGATAATACGTTTTTTATCTATCTTAATAAATGGCAGGCTTGACGGTTTTGAACCGGTAGCAATAATTACATTGGTACCGGTTATTTCTTGCGTAGTACCATCGGCTTTAGTTATAATGATGGTATTTTTATCTTTAAAAGATCCCATGCCCTGGTAGCCGTCAATTTTATTCTTCTTAAATAAAAAGCTAATACCAGCCGTATTTTTAGCTACTACATCGGCTTTACGTTTTATCATCTGGCCAAAATCAACCTTTAAATTACTTAGGTTGATACCGTGGGTAGCAAAGGCATGGCCCGCGTTGTAAAAATGTTCGGACGAATCCAGAAACGCTTTCGATGGAATACAACCCACATTTAGGCAGGTGCCGCCGTAAGTAGCGTATTTTTCAATACAAGCTGTTTTTAAACCAAGTTGGGCACAACGTATAGCGGCTACATAACCACCCGGACCAGAACCTATAACGATAACATCATATTGCATAGTAGTACTTTTTTTGTGGCGCAAAGTTAAGGTTTTTAGAGATTAGAGGGTGGTTAATTAGAGATTAGTTGACATATGGATTATAAAGCATAGTTAAATAACCCGCATAATATTATATTTGAATATAATTAACTCGATTTCATGAAACTACATCGATCACTGCCAGTTCTGCTGGCAATTATCTTTATTGCTATTAGTGCCAAAGCGCAATTAGGTACTCTTAAAGAAAAATTCACCCGTGCCGATTCTTTACGCGGAAACTTAACTCCGTTACGCACCTGTTATGATATTAACTACTATCACCTGGATGTGAAGTTTGATATCGATAAAAAATTCATCAGCGGCAGCAACCTTTTTAAGTTTACTGCTACCCAGAATTTCACCAAACTACAGTTTGACCTATATGCCAACCTTAATATTGAAAAGGTGGTGTACAAAGGCAAAGAACTGCCTTATACCCGCGAGTTTGGGGCTGTTTTTATCACCTTCCCGCAAACTATTGCTAAAGGCAGTAAAGACGAGTTTACGGTTTACTACTCGGGCAACCCAACCATAGCCAAAAATGCTCCATGGGATGGTGGCGTAGTTTATACTACCGACTCATTAGGCCGGCCATTTGTGGCCACGGCCTGCCAGGGTGCGGGGGCCAGTATTTGGTGGCCAACCAAGGACCACCAGGCCGATGAGGTTGACAGTATGCTGATCAGCATTAGCGTACCTAAAGGATTAACCGATGCATCAAACGGGCGCCTGCGTAAAAAAACCGAGTTAAAAGATGGTTATACCCGTTTCGATTGGTTTGTTGGCAGCCCTATTAATAATTATGATGTTGAGGCCAACATTGCTAACTACACCCATTTTGGTGATATATATAATGGCGAAAAAGGCAAGCTGACTACCGATTTCTGGGTGTTAAGCTATAACGTTGATAAGGCCAAAAAGCACTTCGCAGCCAACGTACCGCGTATGTTAAAGGCATTTGAACACTGGTTTGGCCCCTACCCCTGGTATGAGGATGGTTATAAATTAATAGAGACACCACACCTGGGTATGGAGCATCAAAGCGGTGTTGCTTATGGCAACCATTATGTTAATGGTTATTATGCGGGTCATCGTGGTACGCCGATTGGCATAGATCTATCAGGCACCGGCCTTGGCTTAACCTGGGATTATATCATCGTACACGAAAGCGGGCATGAGTGGTTCGGTAACAACATAACCTCAAAAGATTTGGGCGATATGTGGATACATGAGAGCTTTACAGATTATTCCGAATCGTTATTTATTGAAAGCACATCAACCAAGCAAGCCGGACAGGAGTATATAAACGGCTTGCGCAGAACCATACAAAACGTCACCCCTATTGTTGGCCCTTACAACGTAAACAAAGAAGGTTCGGGCGACATGTATAACAAGGGATCGGTGATTTTAAACATGATACGCACCATTATTAATGACGATGAAAAATGGCGCGGTATTTTGCGTGGGCTTAATAAAACATTTTATCATCAAACGGTTACTTATGATGATATTACTAAATATATAAGTGATCAATCGGGCATAAACCTGCTGCCGGTATTTGACCAGTATTTACATTATGCCGATTTGCCGGTGGTAGAGTTTGCTACCATAAATGGTAAACTGTCTGCTAAATGGATTGCCAACGCAATCGGTTTTAATATGCCAATAAAAGTAAGAATGAAAGGCGGTGAGTATAAATTTATTAAACCCGGAAAAGGATATTTTACACCGATAAATATTGATGGTATTACTAAAAATAACTTAGAGGTTGATACCTTTAACTACTACGCAGGTGTAATTGTAGACTAATTTAAATTTTAGTGTAACGCTTTGGATAAAAACAGCGTCATATATCAAAACTTAAACAAAACTATTATGAAACTGATCAGAATTTTTATGGCCCTGTTGCTGGTTGGCACCACGGCAAAAACTTTTGCTAATACCGAAGACCGCCATCTTACCGGCTTTCATGCTGTTGATGTAGCCGGCTCATTTGATGTGTACATCACTCAAGGATCGACAGAATCTGTTAAGGTGGAAGCACCGGCGGATATCATCGGTAATATATTAACTGATGTTAAGGGCGGTACTTTAGTTATCCATACCAAAAATCATTTTAGCTGGAACAATATTTTCGGCAATAAAAAAATGGTAGTATATGTTACTATAAAAGACATAACCGGCATAGCTGTAACCGGCTCTGGTGATGCTTATTTTAAAGATGGTATAACTGCTAACAACCTAAGTTTACATGTAACCGGTTCTGGAGACGTTAGTGGCAAGATCAATGCAAAAACTTTAGAAAGCAGCGTAACCGGATCTGGGGATATAAAAATATCGGGCCATGCTGATAGTCAGAGAGTATCTGTAACGGGATCTGGCGATTACGCAGCTAAAGGTTTAACTACTACAAACACCGCAGTTACCGTTACCGGATCAGGCGATGCAAGTGTATATGCCAGCGAAACCCTTAAAGCAGGCGTTAGCGGATCAGGCGATGTGCATTATGCCGGAAGCCCTAAAAATATTTCGAAAAGCAAAAGTGGTAGTGGCGATATTGAACGCGATTAATCGCTTTATGCTAAAGTATTTTCTCTCTCATGTCATTTCGAACAAAGAGAGAAATCTATACACGCGCTTATAACATTGTATAGATTTCTCTCTTCGTTTGGAAATGACATACTTATTTAAGTCTTGGATCAATCCTGCGAAAACCGTTTCAACACTTTCCTGCCCAGATCATAACTAATTCTAAACACCTCCTGGTTATCATTCAAATTACCCGGCGAGAAATGGAAACTTGCCACAAACTGGCCTTTTATCCTATTAAATAAAAACGGCGTGTAAATAATATCAATACGGTTATAAATTGGTTTTGAGTAGTAGGAGTCGCCATAAACAATAGTGCTGCCCTGGCCTTTGTAAAACTCTTCGTACAGGGCCAGTTTATGATAGCTTAAATAAGCACTAAACACAAAGCCTGCAGGTGTTTTAAAGCCATCTACGCCACGTTCGCGTTCTAGCGAGAACATGCCCCCTGCTTCAAAGGTTAATGAGTCTAATATGGTTTTATGACTAAAATCCAGCCCCAGTTTTACTACACCGGCACCGTTATCGTTAATATGATCGTTAGGTACAGATATTTCTGCCCCGGCATCATGCATCAGGAAAAAATAATGCGACAGGTAAAACGGGCCGTAAGCGTTTGGTTTATATACACCTTCAAACCCAAACAAAAACTGCTCGCGGCGGGTGGCGGTTTGCCTGCTTACCCAGTCTATCCAGCCTGTTTCGGTAAAGTTTTCGGTTTGGTAGCGGGCCAATAACCCCTCCACATTAGGGCGATAATAGCGCAGCGTATCGTTTAGTAAAGCCCTTGGGTAGTTGCTCAATAAACCCTCGCGCGGAAACTCTCCGGCATAAAACTGCCATTTAATACCCTGGTATTTATAATAAGCTACCGGGTCAACCTTGCCAAAAAATGGTAGGGCACCAAACTCGTGCAGGGCAGTCGCGCCTACTATAAAGTGATTAAGGCTATCTAAATTTAATCCAAAGTCAAGCGTGGTAAGTGTACCCGAATAGGTGCGTGAGCGTGGGATAAAAGCTTTATACTCGCGATTATCTAAAAAACCAAACCCATTAAAATTAACATCCAGGCTTTGCTGCGCTAAGGCGGCTGTACTGCTAACTACAGAAATGGCAAGGAACAGGTATATTTTTTTAAACATAGATCAATTTTAATTTACTGCAAGACTAATAATCTTGCTATTCTTGCTCCCTTCAAAAGGTTGTGTACGTATAGAAAACATCATCTCGTACTTTCCTTTTTTGCGGGGGCCTACCAGGTAAAAAGTATAATGGGTGCTTTGGCCGGGCTTTAACGTTATGTTATTAAAATTATCGCCGCTTTTTCGCGCAAATATCAACCCATCGCTCTTAAAAAACACGGCTGCCAGTATTACCTGGTACTTTGTGTTTTTATTACTAAAATCCACGCTGTAAGGATATGGATTTGTGATGGCTAAATCAATAGGAGCTTCTTCACCGACATGTAATTTTAAGCTGCTGATATTAGCAACGATTTGTATTTTTTGATAAGTACGCACATCATCAATCCATGCCGCATACCATTTACCGGCTTTGGTGTTTATAGTATCCGTAACAAAGCTCAGAGCCGAATCAATTAAATGGTAAGCGCGCTGGTGCTGCATCTGGTCCTCAATTGGCCATATATCAAACTGGGTATGTCGGTAATAGCGCGAGTCGTACGAGAATGCTTTCAGACTATTGGTATAGTAATTATACTTAGCCGGGTTCTGGAAACCATCGTCCATAATAACAAAGTTATTGCCAGCCTTTTGCTTTACTGTCTGCGCCCATTCCTTAAAGCCGTAATAACTTTTTATCTGCCCTATGCGGGTAACAATAGGCACCGAAAACACCATGCCCAAACGTAAAGCGACAATTAGTATGATGTTAATTATCGCAACCGTATTAAACCACTTAGGGATACTGCCCCATTGGTTAAAACGGATAAGCACCAGCATAATTAACGGCGCGAAGGCTATCAATGTCCAGTGCGGTTGTGCCTCGCCTCTAAAGGTGGTAAGGAAAATGAATGCAAATGTACCTATGGAGTTTACCAGTAGGCACCGTATAAACGCATCTTTAATTTTTATGCTGAAAGCGGAATAGAACAAGAACCACCCAATTAACGGCCCCGCCATTAACAACTGACCGGGGATGTATAAATAGCTATTCTCGGGATTATAGATCTTTACCGCGCGTTCGTACAAATGGTAATTTACCGATGGGAAATCATGATCTATCTGCCATAAAATATGCGGGATGTATAGTGCAACCGCCAATATCGCAATAGCATAAAATGATGGGCGTTTTAATAGTTTAATGTTACTAACTACCGTAAATGCTACCAGCAATACCGCATGATATTTACTATACAACATGCAGGCAATGATCACCCCCAATATTATGGCAAGCGACCATTTATCCTCATCAATATAGCGCTGATAAAAGTAGTAGAACAGCACCGCAAAGAAAAACAACGGCGCATCAGGTGTGGTGGTAAAGCCATAAATATGAAATATAAGCGTGCCCGATACTACCAGTATAAACGCCCATACATTAACCGCGTATCTTTTAAGCGTGAGCCATAATATATAGATGGACGCGCTGCTGGTTATTACGGTGATGAGCCGCAACCCCAATTCGTTATGCATTAAGCTATCGCCGATGCGGATAAACAGCGCCACCATGGGCGGATGGTCAAAATAGCCCCAGTCTAAAAATCTGGAATACATCCAGTAGTACGCCTCATCGGCATGCAGCTCGAGGGTGTAGGCCTGTACGATGTTTAAAATAGTCCAGGCCAACAAAAAATACCAGATGGGTTTGTCAGTTTGTTCTAATTTTTGTGCAGGCGATATAGACATTTAAGCGGCTTAATTCATTTACGCAAATGTATATAAATGTATTTAAGTGGATAATCATAAATTAGCCGAAATTTTAAATCATGACCAAAGCAATTGAAATTATAAAAATGCCCAGGCTGCGTGTTCTCGAAGCAATTGAGGGATTAAACATTGAACAGTTAAATAAAATACCAGCAGGCTTTAACAACAACATTATATGGAACCTTGGCCATATGGTGGCTGCGCAACAGGGCGTTTGCTATAAGCGCGCGGGAGTAACCACCATTATTTACGATGAATTTTGGAATACTTTTAGACCAGAAACCAAACCCGAGCGCTTTTTTGATGAAAGCGACCTTGAAAATATAAAAGGGTTATTTATTTCAACCATTGACCAATTGGAGATTGATCTTGCTAATAACCTTTTCCCTAACTATACTCCCTGGACAACACGCTATGGCGCCGAATTAAGTAATATACAAGAAGCAGTTGCATTCTTGCCGTTTCATGAAGGATTTCATATGGGATATATTTTTGCTTTGAAACGAGCGATATAAGGTCCTGCATTTTTTTTCATTGCGGAACGAAGCAATCGCACGCTGCAAAGTTCGCGATTGCCGCGCTACGCTCCAATGACAAATTAGTTTATAACAGCAAAGGCCCGATAAATCGAGCCTCTGTATTATGTTAAAAGTCTCCCCTACCGGGGGAGAGCCGATAGCTATCGGATTAGAGGGGGCTTATACGCCCAGCAACAATCTCGCCGGATCTTCCAGCAACTGTTTAACCCTTACTAAAAAGCTTACCGACTCACGGCCATCAACAATACGGTGATCGTATGATAAGGCAACGTACATCATAGGGCGGATAACTACCTGGCCGTTTACCGCTACCGGGCGCTCAATAATGTTGTGCATACCCAATATAGCCGATTGCGGCGAGTTAATTATAGGTGTTGACAGCATAGAACCAAACACACCACCGTTGGTGATAGTGAATGTTCCGCCGGTCATTTCTTCTAATGATAGTTTGCTATCACGGGCCTTGCCTGCAAGTGTTACTACCGCTTTTTCAATTTCGGCAAGGCTCATGGTATCCGCGTTGCGGATAACCGGTACTACCAAACCTTTTGGTGCAGATACGGCGATAGAGATATCAGCAAAGTTGCTGTATACCACTTCTTCGCCTTCCAAACGTGCGCCAACAGCGGGCCAATCTTTCAACGCTTCGGTTACGGCTTTGGTAAAGAACGACATAAAGCCTAAACCAACACCGTATTTCTCTTTAAATTTATCTTTGTATTTACTGCGGATCTCCATTATTGGCGACATATCTACTTCGTTAAAAGTAGTTAGCATGGCAGTTTCGTTTTTAACGGTAACCAAACGTTTGGCAACTGTTTTACGCAACGGCGACATTTTTTCGCGGCGCTCGCTTCTTTCGCCGGCTTTTACCGGGGCAGCAGGTACTGGGGTCGGAGCAGGTGCAGCAGCCTTCGCTGTTTGCGGGTTTTCTGATACCTTATCAATTGATAGTGCATCTTCTTTGGTTATACGTCCGTTAACGCCCGTACCACTTATGGCAGTAGCTTCAACGCCTTTTTCAGCCAATATTTTAGCAGCAGCAGGCGATGGTGTGCCCGATGCATAAGTAGCACCTTTTTCGGCAGCGGCAGCAACCGGTGCGGCTTCTGCTTTTGCAGTTGGGGCAGCTTCGGCTTTAGGTGCAGGCGCTGCGGCCCCACCCTCTTCAATGCTGCAAACAACAGCGCCAATGGCTAATACATCGCCTTCTTTAGCTATTGTTTTTAATACGCCCGCTTTTTCGGCAGTAAGCTCAAAAGTAGCTTTATCAGATTCCAGTTCGGCAATGGCTTCATCCATCGCTACGGTATCGCCGTCTTTTTTTAACCAGCTTGATAACGTTACTTCTGTAATTGATTCGCCTACCGGCGGGACTTTGATTTCTAAACTCATTTTTTATTAGGTTGTACGTATTACGTTTTACGTTATACGTGGGTATTTTAATTATTGCCGCTTATACGTAAAACGTACCACGTCAAACGTATAACTTATCAATCAGCTCCGGCAGTTGCCATTTTTTCGGCTGTCGCTTTAACTGCTTCTTTTATTTTTTTGCCTGCCGGCGATTCGAATGCTTTTGATATAATGTACAATTGCTGCGCGGCGTGTTGCTTAGCAAAACCGGTTGCCGTACTCGCGCTTTCGTTACGCGATATCAGATCAAACCGCAAAGCTTCTTCTATACGCGATTTACGATACAGATAAGGCCATGCGCCCATATTCTCCGGCTCTTCCTGTACCCAAATAAAGTCAGTCGCTTTGCTGTATTTAGCCCTGATTGCAGCTAACTGCTGTACCGGGGTTGGATATAATTGCTCTAATCGAACAATGGCGACATCTTTACGCTCATCAGTTTGTTGTTTCTCTAACAGATCATAATAGATCTTGCCCGAGCAGAATAATACGCGTTTAACCTTTTTAGCATCCGCGTAAGTATCGTCAATAACTTCTTTAAACACTCCATCCGTGAAATCAGCCAGAGGCGATACACATTTAGGGTTACGCAATAAGCTTTTTGGTGTAAATATGATTAGCGGCTTGCGGAAGTCGCGGGACATCTGGCGGCGCAATACGTGGAAGAAGTTGGCCGGGGTAGTACAATTAGTTACCTGGATATTGTTATCAGCGCAAAGCTCCATAAAACGCTCAATACGTGCTGACGAATGCTCAGGCCCCTGGCCTTCATAACCGTGTGGCAATAACATTACCAAACCGTTACCACGCTGCCATTTAGTTTCGGCACTTACTATGTATTGGTCAACTATGGTTTGTGCGCCGTTAAAGAAATCGCCAAACTGTGCTTCCCATATAGTCAGCGCATTAGGGTTTGCCAAAGCGTAGCCATACTCAAAACCTAAAACACCATACTCTGATAATAACGAGTTATAGATGCTGAACTTTTCGCCGCCGATAGTATCCAACGGTGTATATTCTTCTTCAGAATCGGCCAGCGTTAATACCGCGTGGCGATGCGAAAAAGTACCGCGTTTAACATCCTCGCCACTTAAACGTACCGGGTGCCCGTCTTTTAATAAAGATCCATAAGCCATTAACTCGCCCATGGCCCAATCAAAAGTTTGGGTGCTGTTTACCATTTTACTGCGTTCTTCAAACAGTTTCTCTATCTTTTTAAAGAACACTTTATCTTTAGGCAGATCGGTTATTTTTTTACCGATAGCCAATAATTCTTCTTTAGGTACTGCGGTATTTACAGGGGCGCTAAAATCGCGCTCGGTTGCTAAATGCAATCCGTTCCAGGCACCTGCAAACATGGGTATAGACTCTGTAAATTTGTCTTCGGCTTTTGATTCATTAAGCTCTTCCTGCAATAACGCTCGGAAATCTTTCTCCATCTTTTTAACTTCGGCATCATCGATAACACCTTCGGCCATTAGTTTGCTTAAATAGACCTCGCGCGGGTTAGGGTGCGCTTCTATAGCTTTGTATAATACCGGTTGGGTAAACTTAGGCTCATCAGCCTCATTATGGCCATAACGGCGATAACATAATATATCTATAAATATATCGTCATGGAAAATCTGACGGTACTCCATAGCCAAATTTATTACGTAAGCCAGCGCTTCAACATCATCACCATTAACATGGAAAACCGGCGATAAAACAGTTTTTGCCACATCTGTACAATAGGTACTTGAACGTGCATCAACAAAGTTGGTGGTAAAACCTATCTGGTTATTAATAACCAGGTGTATGGTGCCGCCTGTGCGGTAGCCATCCAGTTTTTCCATCTGCAAAACTTCGTACACAATACCCTGGCCCGCTACAGAAGCATCACCATGTATCAATATAGGGGCTATCTTGGTATGATCGCCATTGTATTTAAAATCAATTTTTGATCGGGTTAGGCCTTCAACAACCGGGTCAACCGCTTCTAAGTGCGATGGATTTGGGCAAAGGCTTAAATGTACTTTTTTACCGTTTTCGGCTTCCACATCGGTAGAGAAACCTAAGTGATATTTAACATCGCCGCCTGCGGTCGAGTCTTCATCATAGTTTTTACCTTCAAACTCCGAGAAGATCTCTTTGTAGGTTTTTTTCATGATGTTGGCTAACACGTTTAAACGCCCGCGATGCGCCATACCAATGGTAAATTCTTCAATACCCAGGGCTGCACCTTTTTGGATAACAGAATCCATTGCAGGTATCAAAGCCTCGGCGCCTTCTAACGAGAAACGTTTTTGACCCAAAAATTTAGTACCCAAGAAGTTTTCGAAAATAACCGCCTCACTAACTTTACGCAGCATCAGCTTTTTCTCATCTGCAGAAAAATTGGGCTTGTTGCGCTGGCTCTCCATACGGTCCTGGAACCATTTAACCTTTATAGGGTTACGGATGTAATGATATTCTGTACCTATGGTGCCGCAATAAGTTTCTTCCAGCATTTGCACAATATCGCGCAACTTAGACGGGCCCATGCCCAACTCAACACCTGCGTTAAATACAGTATCCAGATCAGATTTGGCTAAACCAAAAGTTTCCAGCTCTTTACCGGGGAAATAGTGGCGACGCTCGCGCACCGGGTTAGTTTGGGCAAACAAATGCCCCCTACCCCGGTAACCATCGATCATGTTTAATACATTGATCTCTTTTAAAAAATGCTCAGGTGTTTCGGCACTAACTACCGGTGCCTGGGCTCCACGCCCAAAATCAAACCCTTCGAAAAATTTTTGCCAGCCAAACTCAACCGAATTAGGGTCTTGTTTATAGGCTTCGTATAAAGAATCAATAAAAGCTGCGTTGTTGTTATTTATATAATTGAGGCTATCCATTGTAAACCATCTTAAAGATTATGCAAAAGTAAGCATAACGTATTATAAACTTTAAATTTAATTGTAAATGATTTACCACTTTTTCCACAAAAAACCGCTTAAATGGCAAAAAAAGCCACATTACTACAGATAGGTGGAAAACTTAGCAAAAAGGGTTGTTAGTGTAAAATTTTGTGCGCCAAATTGCGCAGGTATCCAAAGCCTTCAAAAAGCACCGCCAGGAGGCCAATGATTATTGTAAATTGTTCGAAGGTATTCATATATCAAATATACAACGGATTGACGCAGAGCGTATCATTTTATTGTATGTTTTTTTGAGGTATCACAATCTGTGATAGGCTGTTAAACAGCAACCACCTGCCCAAATTTCGCCTCTTCTGCCAACCAAATATTTATAAATTCGCTATTAATATCCAGCTCACTAGCTTGTTTGGCTATATTAAAATACTTGTTATCGCGCGGGTCATGGCCCAGGCCGGCAACAAATGCCCAATTGCCCCAATTGCTGGCCGGCGAATAATCTATCAGCTTCTCTTCGAAATAAGCGGCGCCTTTTTTCCAATCCACTTCCAGGTCGCGTACTAAATAGCCCGCCACCATTTGCCTGCTAAAATTGCTGATGTAACCGGTAGCGTTTAGCTTATGCATACTGGCATCAATAAATGGGATGCCGGTATTTCCGGTTTTCCATTTCTCAAAAATCGCTTGTTTTTCGGGCGATGTATTTTTGGCTTGCTCATCAGTAGTAAAGTATTGCTTGCCATGCTTTTTAAACATAAACCTAAAGTAATCGCGCCATAACAATTCAAGCTCTAACATGCCGGTGTTATGCACGTTGTTGGCCTGCTCATGTTTTACCACGGCCCAATATACCTGCCGCATGGATATGCAGCCCAGCGCCAGCCACGGTGCCAATTTTGACGAACGATCTACCGTCGCGCCGTTACGGCCCTTGGTTGGAGCTATTTGGCTATTGTTTGCAAAATATTCCTCTAAGCGCTTTAAGCCTTCGGTTTCGCCACCTTTAAATTTTACCCGTGCGCGCGTATCATCAACAGGTTCATTTAAACCCAATTGCTGTAGTGTTGGCAGTTCGCCGGCATCGGTTATTTCGGGCGTAATAATTTTTTCGGGAGTACCTATGCATGGGCGCACATTACTGTCGCGCTCTACTTTTTTCTTGAAGATGGCAAAGCTATCGGGTATGTCTTTTATTGGGAAAGGCAAATCCTCTTTATGATATAAAGTATGGCCGATGAAATGTTTAAGATTAAGCTTCAAGTTCCAAAGTGCGGTTTCAACTTTTTCTGATATATCAGTCTCTTCGTAAGCCACCTCGCGGTGATGGTAAACCTCGTTTACTGCATATTGCTCTGCCAGTTGCGGCAAAATCTCTGCGGGATCACCTATGCGAATGATGAGTTCGCCGCCCAATTCTTGCAGGTTTTTACGCAGATCGGCTACTGACTCTAATAAAAACCGTGCACGTAACGCGCCGGTTTTTGGCGTACCGTCTGCTGCTATATTAAAATAGTAGGGATCAAAACAATAAACGGGTAAAATTTTATCGGCCTTGCGTGCAGCCTCTAACAGTATTTCGTTGTCATGAATACGTAAGTCATTTCTAAACCAAACCAGTATCGTCTTTTCACTCATAAGATTTCAGCACCCACAAATTTGCAATTTATTTGGTTTAATGTACACTATATATCCAATATTTGACATGAGGGCAACATTTAAATGAATGAAACCAGCCTATTATTTTAATTTAGGCCCGTAATAAACAAATATCAGTTTGAAAAATGTAGCGGCAATTTTTGATATGGATGGCACCATGGTAAACAATACCCCTTATCACCTAAAATCATGGCAGGCCCTTTTTAAAAAACATGGCTTAGGCAACCTGCAGCCGCAAAAGTATTATACCGAAATTAGCGGCATACCCATAATAGATACTTTAAAAGGCTTATTTGCCGATGCTGATGAGGCAACACTAAAATCATTACTCAAAGAAAAAGAGGGGCTTTATCGCGAATTTTATACGCCATACATCGCCCCGGTAAACGGCCTTGAAAACTTGCTGATCGAATTAAAAGATGCCGGTTTTAAACTGGCCATAGCATCATCCGCAACGGCAGATGATATTGACTTTGTATTGAATCATGTACGCGTAAAGCAATATTTCGATGTTATTATTGACGGTAATAGCGTTAGCAAAGGAAAACCCAATCCGCAGATATTTTTAAAAGCTGCTGCCAATTTAAACATGCCGCCCGAAAATTGCGTAGTTTTTGAAGACTCTATAGCAGGGATTAAAGCAGCCAACGCCGCCCAAATGAAAGTGGTTGGTATAACCACCGGACAGCCGGCAGATAAACTGCAACCATCAAACCTGGTTATAACCGATTTTACGGAATTGACTGTTGAAAAACTGAAAGCATTGTTTTAATATTGCCGTATCAACTTTCACCTAATTATTTAGTATTTATACTTTTATATAAAACCCATGCAATTAAAAAACATAGTTGTTCACCAAGTATACTTTTGGCTTAATAACAAAGCCGACTTACCTAAATTTATAGAAGGCTTAAACGTATTGGTTCCCATAACATCCATACGCGATATACATATTGGCATACCTGCGGCAACGGAAGAACGCGATGTTATTGAAAGTAGTTATGATGTTTCACTTTTAGTTACCTTCAATAACATTGCAGATCATGACCATTACCAGGTAGACCCACTGCATGATATTTTCAGGGAAGATTATGCCGGGCCGCTTTGTAAAAGAGTAATGGTGCTGGATAGTGTGGATGCTTAGTTAATCATCCGCCCATTCAAATCAACCACCCGCCCAAAAGGATTAAGAAACTGGTTAGCCAATATAGCAAACTCGCGGCGGGTGATGGGGTGGTTGATGTCAAATTCTGATGTAAAATTATACTTGGTCTTCCAATCCTTTTGCATAGTTACCCTAAACGATTGAGGATCGGCAAGCGTTATTTCGCAGATGAAAGACAGCAGGTTATCCAGGGTAAACTGATCGCCGGGCCTAGTATTATTAAACCATATAAAAGCGCGACTGTATATCTCGGTTAAAGCGGGCTTTATTTCGGCAGTGTTAACCATGGTATCTGGCATAAAAAGAAATTGCAAATTATTACCATCTTTTTTTTGCACACCTTTAAGCAGGCCGGTAGCCGCTATTTGTTGCAGCGCCCTAAAATAACGATCAGTTGGGTTAACATCATCAAAAGGCAATATATATCCTTTAAAATCCAATAACTCTCCTTGTACCATTCTTACCCGTAAGTTTTTTTGAGTGGTTTTAAAAAACGCGCAAAAGGCAGCCATTGTACCAACACCCTGACCCACCGCTATTTGCAACGGCAAATTTTGAAGCGTTGGCGCAACCGGCAAAGCTTTATCAGCAATAAAAAGGTTATCGGCATCTCTGGCTATTAGTGCACAAACGGGTAAATAATATGCCGGAGTTGGCGGATATGAGGTTTTAAACCTATCATCTGCTTGTTCCAACACATCGCCAGTGACAATAGAGGTCCGATACAAGTTTTCGTTATTAACTACTTGCGATGGAAATTGGGCACCAACTAATGTTATTATATCGCCGGCTTCGGTAGCGTCAACTATTGTTTTTGCCTTAATATAATTTGTAGTCCCGTTTTCGGTAATACTTACCTGCCAACCGGTGCCATCCTTTTTAATAGTCGTATAAGATGTATTTAATTTTAAGGTGAGTCTTTGTGTGGTATCAGCTATTTTTTTAAATATCCCTGCGCCTGCAAAAGGTTCAAATTTTAAGGGCGCGTTGTAAGCGGTATCATATCCCGGTGTGCCTTTATAAAGCAAACGTATATGCTTTCTAAACTCGCCCCATATTCCTGACGGTATATTACGATTAGCCGCAATTGTGATCATGCTTTTGACCTGCATATTTTCCAACCAATCGCCTTTACATAATAAAATCGTTTTTAATTTGCTGCGTGAACTTTGTATAGCCGCCGATACCGCGCCCACTCCGTTACCAATTACCAGCACATCGGTTTTTATAGTTTCGGCATAGGTGAAAGAAGAATATATGATTAGGATTAGTACCAGTAGTTTTTTCACCATCAGCTAAATAAACGCATATAAAACGCTAATTTATAGCAAACCTTTTACTTATGGCAAAAAATTATACTTTAAAGTAGCTTATTTTACTATGCTGTATGCTAAGCATGATCAAAAATTACCATTAGCCGACAGATTTTTATAAAAAACATCCTACTTTCAACTTGTAAACCATACAACCAAACCAACTATGACCACAACAGCAATTGATCCTTTACAATACCCAACAGGCAAATTTACTCCTCCTACATCTTATACCAACCAGGATATGCAAGGCTGGATAAATGATATAAAAGAACTACCTGGCAAAGGGCGCCAGGCAATCATCGGCCTTAATGAAACACAGCTAGACACCCCTTATCGCCCCGGCGGCTGGACACTGAGGCAAGTGGTGCATCACCTGGCCGATAGCCATATGAACTCGTTGATCCGTTTTAAATGGGCGCTAACCGAGGACAGCCCTACCATTAAAGCATACGACCAGGCTGGCTGGGCAATGCAGCCTGATTATAAATTACCTGTTGAACCATCATTAAAAATGCTCGAAGGCATACACCAACATCTGGTAGCTTTATTGGAAAGTTTTAATGAAGAGCAATGGGACCGCTATTTTGTACATCCCGAAACCGGGGCTAACATTCCCCTGAAAAGAAATTTAGCTTTATATGCGTGGCATAGTAAGCACCATTTGGCGCATATCACCAATACAATAGCGGGGTTTTAATTTGATTGGGTGATCTCACCCTCTAATTTGTCATTTCGAGCGTAGCGAGAAACCTATACACGGTAATGAGGCGACTTTGCAGTGTATAGATTTCTCCCGCTGGTCGAAATGACAGTGGTATATTTTTATTCCCTACATAAATTCTATCACCACCTCATCACTAACAGCATGCCCGGTACAGGTAAGTATTAATCCATGCGCAAGGTCCAGATCAGTTAATACATCATTAACAGCCATATCAACCTTACCGCTAACACACTTGGCCGTACAAGCCGAGCAGCTGCCCGCGCGGCAGCTATATGGTAACGCGATATTGTTTTGCAGGGCAGCTTGCAGAATGGTTTGGTTCTCGCCAACCACCAAATCATGCCACTCATTATTAAAGCGGATGCGGATTTTTTGCGGCGGATAATTAACGTAACCGGCCGTTACAGTTACGGTTTTCAATACAAAGTTTTCTTTGCGTATCTGGCTGTTATCTAAACCCATATATAAAAGCGTTAACCGCACCATACGCATATAAACAAATGGGCCGCATAGGTAAAACCTGGCTTTGTCTAAACTGTAGCGGGTGTTTTGCTTTACTAGCTTTTCAACGCTGATGTTATTGAGGCGGTTGCCCGCGCTGCTAAGCAGGTGAATTATTTTTAACCTATCGGGATGTTTGGCTTGTAACTCATCCAACTCATCAGCAAACAAAACAGATGCCTGATTCTGGCTGCTATAAATTAGGGTGATATAACTCTCACCTTCGCGGGCAAGTATATACTTTAGCTGAGAAAATATAGGCACTACCCCACTACCGGCGGCAAAAAGTAGGATGTCTTTTTTCGCTTTAAAATCAGTAATAGTAAACCGTCCTGCCGGTTCAACAGCATTGATAATATCGCCGGTTTTTACTTTAGTTAACATAAAGCGCGAAATCTCGCCGTTAGTGATACGCTTAACGGTTATGGCTAACAATTCCTCATCAGGCGATGAGCTTAAAGAGTACGACCTCCGGATCTCTTCGTCATGGTGCGTAAACACCAGCGTGATAAATTGCCCGGCTACGTAATTAACTTTTTTGCCAGATATTTCAGCCAAATAAAATGTAGCCGTATCGGTAGTTTCCCATTTTATAGCCTCAACCTTTAACTGAAGCATTTGAGTTAGGCTTTAAGTATGATGTTTCCAAAATGTGATGATGTTCCCATCTTCTCAATCGCCTTTCCCGCTTCGGCTAGCGGATAAACCTCATCAATAATAGGTACAATTTGATGCTCAGTCATAAACTTGAGCATCTCTTTAAAATCTTCGGTAGTGCCCAGGGGGGTGCCTAGTATCTGCAATTGTTTCCAGAATATCTTGCGTCCGTTAATTGCAGGCATATCACCGGCCGTGCCGCCAAAAAATACAATGCGTGCACCCGGGTTACAAATGTCCGGAAATTTGGCAAAGCCTGCGCCCAGCGCACTATCAATAATTACATCAAAACCGCCTGCCATGTGGTGCAGTTCTTCGGCCCAGTCCTGCGCCTTATAGTTTACACCGGCTAAAGCGCCATGCTGCCTTGCCTGTTCTATCTTCTCGCCGCTGCCTGATGTTACAAACACCCTGCAACCCGCGGCTACAGCCCATTGTAAAGCAAATGCGCCGGTACCACCACCAACACCAGATATTAAAACCGTGTCACCTTTTTTGGCCTTGGCTTTTGTAAACAACGCCCTATAAGCCGTTAAGCCTGCCAGCGGGAATGCCGCTGCCTGCTCCCACGTAAGGTAAGCCGGTTTATCATATAAATATTCAATACGGATTTTAACATATTCGGCAAAGGTGCCGTCATCCGGCAGGCCTAAAATTTTAAAATCTTTGCCCTGGAAGTTGTCGTTATCGCCCCAATTATTACCGGGGTTTATAACTACTTCTTTACTCAGCCAGGCCGTGTCAACACCCTCACCCACCTCGGCAACAACACCTGCCCCATCTGACCCTAATATGGTTGGATATTTCAAACCGGCGTATTTGCCAATACTTATCCAGTAGTCGCGGCGGTTTAGCCCGGCTGCTTTAATTTTTATTAAAACTTCGCCTGCTACAAGGGCCGGCTTTTCAACTTCTTTCCAAACTATTGGTTTGTCGGGGGCTTCGAGTACGTTGGCTTTCATGGGTATAAACAATAAGCCCCCTCTAAATCTCCCCCGGTAGGGGAGACTTTTTGGGGGCGTGTTATATTTTAAAGCCTTCCCTTCCGGGGAGGGTTTGGGTGAGGCTTTAAGCTATCGCTTTAGCATATAACTCAGAAACATGAGCCCAATTGATCACGTTCCAGATGGCCGCCAAATAATCAGGGCGACGGTTTTGATATTTTAAGTAGTAAGCATGCTCCCAAACATCAATACCTAAAATTGGCGTGCCTTTTACTTCGGCAATATCCATTAAAGGATTGTCTTGATTTGGAGTTGAAGTTACCGCCAGTTTTTTATCAGTAGTAACAATTAACCATGCCCAGCCAGATCCAAAACGGGTAGCGCCCACATCTGATACTTTTGTTTTAAACTCGGCGAATGAACCGAAAGTACTTTTTATAGCATCGGCCAAAGCGCCTGTTGGCTCGCCACCGCCGCTTGGCGAAAGCAATGTCCAAAACATGGTGTGGTTATAATGACCACCGCCGTTGTTACGCACAGCAGGCGGAAATTTTGAAATATTTTTAATGATATCATCAATGCTATGGTCAGCCTCTGGCTTGCCTTCTAACGCTTTGTTAAGGTTAGTAACATAAGCATTGTGGTGTTTGCCATGGTGAATTTCCATGGTAAGTTTATCAATGTGCGGTTCTAATGCATCTGTAGCATAAGATAACGCCGGTAGTGTAAATGCCATATTTTTTATTTAAAGTTTAAAGATTGTGTAGCAAATATAAGGTGTGAAGATGGTTTTTGTTCTAAATTAATGTCACAAAATGCATTCTTTACAAACCCTCTTTGTGCCAAAGGCGAATAGAGGGTTTGTTTATCTATCTTTTACTCTTAAAAAAACTCCTCACCAGCTCCGCGCACTCGTTCTCTCTTATCCCGCCCGTTATAATAGTTTTAGGATGTGTTATTTTTTGATTCAATCGCCCAAAACCCAACCGGGTATCGTAAGCACCGAAAACAATTTTACCTATCTGGAACCAATACGATGCGCCTGCGCACATTACGCAGGGCTCAAGCGTTACATATAAGGTACAGTCTTTTAAATATTTGCCACCCATAAAATTAGCGGCGGCGGTTAGCGCCTGCATTTCGGCATGGGCCGATACGTCAACTAGCCGCTCGGTTAAGTTATGGCCCCGGCCAATGATCTTGCCCTGGCAGGTAACTATGGCACCAATGGGTATCTCATCTTCGGCTAAAGCCAGTTTGGCTTCTTTAAGTGCCTCGTTCATAAAAAAATCGTCCGGTGATAACGCGGACTCATCGCCAAAAGTTACATATCTCATTTGTAAATTTTATACGGGGACAGAGCCCCCTCTAAATCTCCCCCGGTAGGGGAGACTTTTAAAAATCATTTTTAAGTCCTCCCTACCGGGGAGG
>DHIR01000183.1 GCA_002403905.1 Mucilaginibacter sp. UBA4741 | reverse complement strand
CTGTATTCTTATTTACCGACTACATTTATCCAGTTATCTCAGCTTCTTGGCTTTCGCTACACAAGATATGCCGATGATTTAACATTTTCAATCGTTGAAGGTGGCAAGTTTCCGGATTTAAATGTGATAAAGAAAATCATATCTAACGAAGGTTTTTTTATAAATACTTCTAAAGTCAAATATTTCAAACGTGGGATGAAACAATATGTCACTGGTCTATCAATTACCCATGGTGTTACAATTTCAAAAAAAGAGAGGAAAGAAGTTTTTAAACACTTATTTTTTTGCCAAAAATATGGCCCTCAAAATCATTTAATTTACTCAACAAAAAAACAGGGGGATAAAAATATTCCATATGCGTTTCAAGATTGGCTGTTAGGAAAAATAGCCTTTATTTATTCGATAGACAAGATTAACGGGGTTAAAATGTTTAAAGAATTCGAAAAAATAAATTGGTCTTTTGATTCAGAATAGGTTTATAGCCGTCGCACCGTTCGCATTCAGGCGCGAGCATGCAGCGGAGGCCAGTGTGTGGCATGTCTTCATCTTGTAGTCTGCATCTACCTAACATAAATGTTTAAAGCCATTTATCCAAACAATAGCCAATAACCAGCGCAATAATTATAAGTACAAACAAAATATATTGCCGGGTTTGTAAAGCTTTAATGGTTTTATTCAAATCGCCCAGTTGAGATTGGTGGGCCAGTTTTTCGTTTTGCAGGCGCATGTTTTGTTGTTGCAGTTTGGCTAAGGTGCCGCCTACCTGGGTGGGTTGTTGCTGCAGGGTTTGGTGGCGTTTGGTAAAGCCGCCCTCTTTTAAAAACTTTTCGCCTTTGGGTTTCAGTATTAACTTTTCGGGCAGTTCATAGCGCGCCGGTTTACCTTTTTCGGCAACCAGCCCCTCGCGGGCCAGGGCCTGTACCATGGCAAAAGCTACGGCCTCGTCATTATCAAACAATTGCAAAAGCTGTCCGCGTGTCAGGCTGTCGGGCACACCAAAGGCGGCCAGCAGGGTGTCCAGCATTTCGCATTCGTATTCATTGAGGTCGGTCATGGCTGCAAAGATAGTAAATGGTTGTGAGTGATGAGTTGTGAGTTGTAGGTGGTTAGTTGTATGGGATAGATTGTCATCTCGAACGATAGTGAGATATTTATACATAGTTAGGTCGTCAACTTGCGTGTGTATAGATCTCTCCCGTTGGTCGAGATGACATTTTTGTTTATTTCGCGTTAGGGATTGGAATGGATACCGGCCCGTGTTGGGAGCCATCGGCGCAGGCCGCGCCTAAGGCCTGCAGGCGTATGAATGGAAAGCCCGGCCCGGCTTTAGACGGGAAACGCCCAAATAGTACCCCACCACAACAATGATTACCAAATTTACTATCGTTTGTTTTACAAGTAATTAACGCTAAATTTAGGTTATGAAAAATCTTAACCTATTGGTTGCATTGGCATTATGCGTTTGCCTATGCGGATCGTTCACTAACGTTAACCGTGCCAATGTGGCAAATGGGTTAACCACTATTAAACACGTGGCACCGCTGCAAGGCAAGGTAGCGCCGTTTTGTAAACTTACTTTTGTTGACAATAGAGGCCACTCCGTAAAGCTGACCAGTAATATGGTACATTCTACAAGTAAAGCCTTAACCGTTATTTTTGACAGTGGCGAACGATTGATTATGAACTTTACAATAATTAGGACAGGGCATTTTGTTGCAGAATCGGCACGGTCCAAAGATCCGCAGATAGTGTTTTACATTGGGCACCAGGCTGTACCAATGGTGGGGGCAGTTATTATATCGACCACTAAGCCTGTAAGCGGCAATTTTAGCCATTTAATAAGCGATGATGATGATAACCATATAACGTTAGTTTCGGGAAGTTTTAGCTTTTAACAGGCCGGAGCAGGATAAATGAGTTAGCCATTAAGCAGTTGGCAGTTATTAGTTTGCAGTTAGCGAGACAATATTTGCAGCAACTAAACCGAATAACCAATCGCCACTCACAACTCATCACTCATCACTCATCACTCACAACTCACAACTCACAACTAAAATAAAGATTATTCTTTACAAATACAAATATTTCCGTATATTTACGGTGGTGATATGTTCTGTATCGCCGTATAGATCCGCCGTTATGCGCGGGTTATTGTTATTAACCTTTCCTGTTTATTTAAAACCCAATTTAGTATGAACCGTACTGCTAACGGGCCGCGCCGCAAACCTGCCGCACGCCTTACCGATGGGGGAAACCACGCCCTCAATTTTATTAATTCCTGCAAAAAAGACCGCAAAGGCGGCTTTATTGACCTGCTTACCAATTACTTCTCGCTAAACAGTTGGGCCGAACAGAGCAAACTGATTGACTGGAATACCAGCCTGGTGCTGGAGCACGAAGCGAAATGCAACCCGCCCGAAGCCGAGCTTTGCTACGCCGTAGCCCGCGGCGCCCGTAACACGCTGGACGAATTATTTAATGACCTGGTAGCCGGCCGCGAAGTGCACCCTCTAATTACCACCCGTTTTAACGACCAATATAACAACATGCGCCAACACCTGCGCTACCAACCCGGCACTGATGGCCAAATAAGGCAGTACTTTTTTGATATGGAAGAGAACCTAAACCTGCCCCTATACCTTATAATAGCCCAGGCCGCCCACCTGCTGGATACCGGCCTATGGCGCCAAATAAAGAAATGCCCGGCCTGTGGCAGCTTATTTATGGACACCAGTCGCGCACACAACCGCACCTGGTGCAGCCCCAAAACCTGCGGCAGCATAAAAAAAAGTCAGCGTTATTATAGATTAAGAAAAGTAGCGTAGTATAGTATCAAGTAATTAGTAGCAAGTAGTGAGACCTTAAAGTATTAATATAATGATTATCAGTTATTTAACCAAAAAACGTCACACCAGCATAACCCCCGATACCCGAAAAACGCCCCAAATTACTACCGGCATTACGCCCAATACCCGAAAAATAGCCAAAATTACTACCGATATGAGGTGCGATACCTGGAAAATGGGGGAAATTACTACCGTCTTAAACGGTTTCGTTGGTGTGAATGTGGGATTAGGAAAAGGTTCAAACGCAAAAAAGCCTCCACTCTTACGAATGAAGGCTTTATAAAAT
>DHIR01000016.1 GCA_002403905.1 Mucilaginibacter sp. UBA4741 | reverse complement strand
TGGACAAAGCACACAAGGATATGAAAATTGCCGTATTTGATTGCGGTGGCGGTACACATGACGTGTCAATCCTTGAGTTAGGTGATGGCGTGTTCGAAGTAAAATCAACCGATGGTGATACACACTTAGGTGGTGATGACTTTGACCAGGTAATTATCGACTGGATGGCAGACGAATTTAAAAGTGACGAAGGTGTTGACTTGCGTAAAGACCCAATGGCTTTGCAACGTTTAAAAGAATCTGCAGAGAAAGCTAAAATTGAATTATCAAGTTCGACACAAACAGAAATTAATTTACCATACATCACTGCTGCCGATGGCCAGCCTAAGCACTTGGTTAAAACTTTAACCCGTGCTAAGTTTGAGCAGCTGGCTGATAGCCTGATCAAACGTACTATTGCGCCTTGTAAAACAGCATTGAAAAATGCCGGTTACAGCATTAGCGATATTGACGAAGTTATTTTGGTAGGTGGTTCAACCCGTATCCCTGCTATACAGGATGCCGTACAAAAATTCTTTGGTAAAGCGCCGTCAAAAGGTGTTAACCCGGATGAAGTTGTTGCTATCGGTGCTGCTATACAAGGTGGTGTGTTAACCGGCGAAGTTAAGGATGTGTTGTTGTTAGATGTTACCCCGCTATCATTAGGTATTGAAACTATGGGTGGTGTAATGACAAGATTGATCGAGTCAAACACAACTATCCCGACCAAAAAATCTGAGACTTTCTCTACCGCGTCTGATAACCAGCCATCTGTTGAGATACATATTTTGCAAGGCGAGCGCCCTATGGCACAAGGTAACCGTACCATTGGCCGTTTCCACTTAGATGGATTGCCGCCTGCGCCGCGTGGTGTACCACAAGTTGAAGTAACTTTTGATATTGATGCCAACGGTATATTACATGTATCGGCTAAAGATAAAGCTACCGGTAAAGAGCAAAAGATCCGTATTGAAGCATCTTCAGGTTTAACTGATGCCGAGATCAAGAAAATGAAGGACGAAGCTGAAGCTAACGCCGATGCTGACAAAGCGGCAAAAGAAGAAGTTGAAAAACTGAACAGCGCTGACGCTTTGATCTTCTCTACCGAAAAACAATTGAAAGAATTTGGTGATAAATTACCGGCTGATAAAAAAGCACCTATCGAAGAAGGTTTAACCAAACTGAAAGCTGCTTACGAGTCTAAAAATTTAGCTGATATAGATACTGCCCAAGCCGAATTGAACACTGCCTGGACAGCAGCTTCTGAAGAGATGTACAAAGCATCTGCAGAAGGTGGCCAGCCAGCAGGTGATGCAGGCGCCGGAGCAGGTCCGCAAGATCACTCTGACACCGTAACTGACGTTGACTTTGAAGAAGTAAAAGACGACAGCAAATAATTTCTAAATATATATTAGTAAAAGCCTTGTTCTGGTTTATCAGAGCAGGGCTTTTTTATTTTATATCAGATCGATGATTTGAAATTATTCTATTCCTGCTTGTTTTAATATGCTTCTTGCAGTACCAATGGGTAAATCTTTTTTAGGATGCGGTACAACTGCCCGTTTTTTATTTACAGGATTATAATAAATATGATGGCTGCCTTTAATACGATCTAATACAAAGCCGGCGTTTTCAAGTAATTTAATTATATCGCCAGAACTATAACTTTTCTTGTTCATGCAGAAAGTTGCAGGCTGTATTCTAAAACATCAATATCGGTTGGGATATCTTCGCCATGCTCTTTTAAACTTTCGATATAAAGTTCTATCGCTTCTTGTGCGTTAACTTTGGCCTCATCTAATGTTTCACCATAAGTTATGCAACCGGGTAATGCGGGCACGTTTACAGTAAATCCTCCTTCTGGTTCGGGTTTTAATAATACCTTATAGGTTAATGATAATGACATAATTAAAGATAACAGGAATTATTTTAATAACCAATATTTATCTGCCAGTTATTGTTCTCAACTTCACTACCTAATACCTCATCTTCAAACCCATGCCAAACCCCACCCACCTTTAAATACTTAGACCGATACGAACCCTCAACTACACCAAGTACCAACTCCCTTTTCAACGGATCAAAACTTATAGTCCTCTTATAATAAGCACCGCTTTGATAGTCATAAGATGTTCCGTCATCCTCATAATAAACAAACTCGCTAGCCTGACTGCCATTCCAAACATGAATAAGTAAAACACCATCGCCGGCTTCGTTAGTACTTTGTATCACATTTTGCATAGGGATAATTCCACCTGCTTTAACAAATACCGGCAAATCAGCTAGCGGACATGAAATATTAACAACTTGGCCTCCGGCAAACTTTTCATCCGTGCTTAACCTATACCAATCGCCGGCCGGTAAATAAACATCAACGGTTTCAACCGTACTGATGACCGGCGCTACTAATATCGAGTCGCCAAACAAAAACTGGTTTTGATAGTTGGTGTCGAATATATTTTCATCATCTGTATAATCAATAGCCAATGTACGGCTCAAAGGCAAACCAGTTTGTGTAGACTGGTAAAACCCAGAATAGATATAAGGCAATAATTTATACCGATGTTCAATGTCTTTTTTTATGACCCGCTCATAGACTTCACCCCATTGCCAGGGTTCACGCATGCTCATGCCCAGCGCCGCGTGGTTGCGGTACATGGGGGTGTACGGGCCTAACGAGTTCCATCTAACCATTAGCTCGGGGGTAGGGTTACCCATAAAGCCGCCAATGTCAACACCGATCAAAGACATCCCCGTTAACCCCAAACTATTAACCAATCGCTGACCGAACAACATGTGTTCATCCGTAGCGGCGTTATCACCCGTCCACACCGCCGAATAACGCTGTGTGCCGGCATAAGCGGCACGGGTGAGTATAAATAGACGTTTGTTATTTAAAATGCGTTTGGTGCCGTTATAAGTGGCTCTTGCCATTTGCATGCCGTACACATTGCGGATCTCGGGCATAAACTTATCGCCAAACTTTACCAGCCAGGGCATGTTTTGCCCCCAGGCGGCAGGCTCGTTCATATCGTTCCAAAAACCTTCAACGCCGGGAGTGGTTAATGCTTTAAATGATGCGCCCCACCAGTCGCGCACTTCTTCATTTAAAAAATTGGGGAAATGGCAGCGGCCCGGCCAAACGCTGGCGGTGTACAGTTCGCCGTTAGGATAGGTAGCGAAATAGTGCTTGTCTACCCCTTCATTATATTCAGCATAATTTTCGTCTATTTTAATACCCGGATCAACAATAGTAACCAGCCTAAAGTTCATGGCTTTCAGTTCATCTATCATCCCTTTTGGGTCGGGAAAAGTCTCCTTGTTCCAGGTGAAGATCTTATACCCGTCCATATAATCAATATCGCAATACATTACATCGGCAGGTATATTTCTTTCACGGAACTTACGGGCAACATCCAACACTTCGTTAGCACTCATATAGCTCCAGCGGCATTGCTGATAACCGAGGCTCCAAAGCGGCGGCATTTCCATGCGGCCGGTTAGCCAGGTATAATCTTCCAGAATATTACGTACACCCTGCGCGCCAAAGAAATAATAATTCATATCACCGCCATCGGCCCCGAACCAGCTCATTTGCTCATCGGTAGTAGCGCCAAAATCGAAATAGCTTTTATGGGTATTATCGAAAAACAAGCCATACGTTAACCCGCTATGCAGGCCGATAAAGAACGGGAAGGTTTTATAAAGCGGATCCGTTGTGATGGTATGCATGGCGGCATCCGTGTTCCAGTTTACATAGTTGCAGCCGCGACGGTTCAGGTCGCCGGCCTTTTCGCCCAGGCCAATAAACTTTTCATCAGCATATAATTTGCGGTAGTTAATAACCCGCTCGCCCTGCCAGTTGGTACCAAAGCGCAGGTCGTCTTCGCTCAGCGGTTTGCCATCCTCAGTATAAAAATTAAAGCGTAAAGGCTTTAGGTTGATAATCAATTTTAATGCTGACGTAGTTAATTCAACTGTATCGGTCAAATGCTGCCATGTAAAATTATCCAACGGTTTCTCTATTACCGCGAACGATTCATCAGCCCCGCTAAAATCCCTGCTGATACAAACCCGGATAATAGTTGGGCTGTAAACCCAAACCCTCGCCTCTGCTTGCCGGGTTTTAATAACTAACGCGCCATTTTGCCCGGTAACGGTATCGGCATTGCCTAATATTTCTAGCTGCATATTTTTATAGAACAGCAATATCGTTTTTTTAGTTTGGGAAAGGTATAAGTAATCAGAGTTAAATAGTTTCTTTATATTTATGTCAATCAATTATATAAAATATGACCTTATCAGCCTTTGCACTAAAATTAATTTTAATCCTTATTCCAGGAGGATTAGCTACAATGATATTAGAGAAGCTTACCACCTATTTAAAATGGCAATCATTTAAGTTTATAATAAATTCTATTTTATTAGGTGGATTAAGCTATTTATTATCTGATTTGGTGTTTTATGTTTTTTTTGCTGATAGTATAAAAAGTTTTTGGCTAACATTTACCTCTAATGACATTCCTTTTTGGGAGATAATTAGAGCTACAATTGTTTCCTTATTTATTGGATTTTTCGCATCTTGGATAGAGAATAAAAAAGTGATTACGAGATTTGTGCGAAAATGCAATATTGCTGATAAATATGGCGAAGAAAACCTTTATTCATATTTTCTAAACAGTAAAGAAATAACTGAGGTTTATGTAAGAGATATTGCAAACAATTTAACTTTTCATGGAGAAATAGATTCTTTTTCCGAAAATGAGCAGATTAGCGAAATAACTCTTCGAGAAGTAAAAGTGTATAGATATGATGATTCTGCATTTTTATATGAAATGCCAAAAGTTTTTTTATCTCGGCCAAAAAACGCTATCTTTATAGAAGTTCCAATTTAATTGAATATGCAAAAATCAAATCAATCTAGGTATCCAATGGACGGAGTTAGAGGCATTATAAAGACTGCCGAAGCTAAAAATGGCGGAACAAAAGGCCATTCAAAACCCGGTACTGGCGCAACTCATGCAGGGCCACCACCACCACCGCGACCTCAACCCAAAAAAAACAATTAGAATTATACCAATCCCGTAGACAACGGGATTTTTTATTTGAGAATACCACACCTCATGATAAAGCGCAGCACTCAAGCCTTTTCCGAATTTATCAAATCAGAACAAGCCAGCGGTGTGATATTGATTGTATGTGTACTAGCTTCCTTAATCATAGCCAATACATCGGCAAACCAAGGTTTTGTTAACCTGCTATCGTTTAAGTTTGGTTATGAGTCATCAACAATACAACTTAACTATTCCCTGCTTAACTGGATCAATGATGGCTTAATGGCTATCTTCTTTTTCCTGATAGGGCTTGAGATCAAGAACGAGATCATCGGCGGGCATTTATCCAGCTTTAAAATTGCGGCGGTACCCATATTTGCCGCGGTGGGTGGGGCAGTAGTTCCGGCGTTGATCTACTTTGCGTTTAATTATGGGCAAACAACCAGTGCAGGGTGGGCCATACCAATGGCTACGGACATTGCTTTTGCATTGGGCGTGTTATCCTTATTAGGTAAACTAGTGCCACCTGCGTTAAAAGTTTTACTATCAACCTTGGCCGTAGTTGATGACCTGTTGGCTATCGCCATCATCGCCATATTTTATTCGACCACGTTACATTGGTTATACCTTGCAATTGGCGTGGG
>DHIR01000015.1 GCA_002403905.1 Mucilaginibacter sp. UBA4741 | reverse complement strand
GACTTAAGCGTATATACCTATTAAATATAATTAGCTAATAGCAATAGCTATACCACTAATTATTAAGCGTGCAATAATATTTACAGGCTGAAATATAGTTTATTTAAAATAGTTATAATAATATATGGCAGATAACCACAAAACCGAAGTATGGCTGCGCGGTCCGCTGGAAGGTGTACCACCTTTATTACAGCCTGTAGCACACGCTTTACTACAAGCGCGCGAGGAAGTGAACGATTTGATGGTCGATTTTCCTGAAATATTATTATGGGTAAAGCCGGTAGGTATGGCATCGCCGGGGTTTCATTTACAGCATTTGGCTGGGGTGCTTGACCGATTATTTACGTATGCAAAAGGAGAGGCGCTTACCCAGCACCAACTAACCAAATTATCATTAGAAGGAAAAATGCCCGAAATAAACTACAGTGTAATTACTTTACTGGAGATATTTAACCGCCAGGTTGACGAAGCCATTAAACAACTAAGCGAAACGGATGAGCTGATACTAACTGAGAAAAGAGGAGTGGGTAGGGCACAACTACCGTCAACCGTAATAGGCCTATACACCCATGCTGCCGAACATATTATGCGGCATGTGGGGCAGTTGCTGGTTACGGCGAGGATATTGAGAGGGTAGTCTAAAAAGCTATGTCATCTCGATCGAAGAGAGAGATCTATACATATACATGTTTTTGTACTGATTCAAAGTGATTCGCTCGATTTTTTCAAGTGGTTTATTCTCAATAAGTTGCATGCGGAAAGTGATTCAGGTGATTCAAACTGATTCACTTTTTTTATGAAACAGTTGAGGGGAAAGAAAGCGGTTTATTGTGGCAATATCGTATTCCTATTTCTCAACCAACGATCTTAAATGATTGCTAAAACTTTTTCAAGATCGTTGCCGCGAAAGGTGGTGATTGCAGTTGGATGAATGTTATTAGGATCATACAAAAAAGTATCTATACCTAAAGCTAATGCCGCTTTTATTTCTGATTGTGGGTCATCGCCAATAATCAGCACATCAGCTGGCTGGTAATCATATTTTTCCATCAGCTCCTTAAAAATATCCAGTTTGGTTTTAGGGCTTACTTCGGGGTCAACAACATGTATTTCTTTAAAGTCTTTTTCTATACCCAGTTGCTTTACTTTGCTGTATTGTAAATTAGTAAACCCCGTAGTCACTAAAAATTTATCTAAACTGATTTTTTGGATATGATGATAGTCTGCATAGGGTTGCATCGGCTTATCATAAGTTATTGTCTTTAGTAATTGCGCGCCTTTATTCTTTAGTGCCGTACTAAAATTAAACTCATCGGCTACGTGCTGAAAAGGCCTGCGAGTAAGTTCTTCTTTAGATGCCTCAATGAGAGACGAATCAATATCCGGGTCTTGTTCAAGCAGTGCATAAAACTGAGCGAATAGATTATCGGCAATTGAGCTAACCGGGTAAATGGTATTGTCAAGATCCAATATTAGCGCTCGCTTCATTTACGCTTGCGGTAAAATAGTATTCCTATTCCTCAACCAATAATCTGCAATAACCAACGCTGCCATGGCTTCAACAATAGGTACAGCTCGTGGCACCACACAAGGATCATGACGGCCCTTGCCTGATATTTCGGCGGCGTTGCCGGCGCTGTCAATAGTGGCTTGGGTTTGCATAATGGTAGCAACAGGTTTAAAGGCCACTTTAAAGTCTATAGGCATTCCGTTGCTAATACCACCTTGTATACCACCCGAGTAGTTGGTAATGGTTTTAACGTCGCCTAAGTGCGTTTTGACGAAGATGTCGTTATGTTCTGACCCACGCATTTCACTACCTGCAAAGCCCGATCCAAATTCAAAGCCGTGTACCGCGTTTATGCTTAGCATAGCTTTGCCTAGTTCGGCATGTAGTTTATCAAAAACAGGTTCGCCTAAGCCAACCGGGCAGTTTAGTATATGACAAATTACTTTGCCTCCTACCGTATCTCCATCCTTACGCACCGAATCAATGAACTCGATCATTTCTTCGGCTGTCGCCGGATCCGCGCAGCGTACAATGTTTTTTTCGCGTTCGTTTATAAACTCCTGCGCGCTGGTTATCTCTACGTTAGGCGCGTTTATTTTGCCTACGCTGCTAACGTGGGCAACGATCTCTATCCCCTGCGTTTTCAATAACAGTTTGGCCAAAGCGCCGGCAGCTACACGCGCCGCGGTTTCGCGGGCCGATGAACGGCCACCACCACGATGATCGCGGATACCGTATTTGGTTTGATAGGTATAATCTGCATGTGATGGGCGGAAAACGTCTGTATTATGGTTATAATCTTTACTGCGCTGGTCCTCGTTAGGGATCAGCATCATGATAGGGGTGCCGGTTGTTTTACCTTCGAAAACGCCTGAAAGTATCCTAACTGTATCGCTCTCTTTACGTTGGGTAGTAATTTTAGACTGGCCGGGCTTGCGTTTATCCAACTCGCCCTGGATGTATTCCATATCCACCGGTAATTGCGACGGGCAACCGTCAATAATTACACCTATAGCTTCGCCATGCGACTCGCCAAATGTGGTTATCCTGAATAATTGTCCGAATGAATTACCTGCCATGCTTAATTATTGAATGAGTGAATTATTGAATGAGTGAGTTACTTCGGATGTAATTACCTTTACCCTTATATATCTTTTATTTCAAATCCTACTTTTTCCAAATCTGTCCAGAAAGCAGGGTATGACTTTTCTACTACCAATGAATCTTCAACCTCTAGTTGTGGTATCACCAAAGCCAGTGGTGCAAAGGCCATCGCCATACGGTGGTCATCATAAGTGTTAATGAACATACGCTCCGGGATAAACTTTTCGCTGCAATCCAGCTTGTAGGTTTGGCCCTTCTCTATCAGTTTAACCCCCATTTTAGCCAGCTCGTTTTGAAGAGCCAATATACGGTCTGTTTCTTTGATCTTTAGAGTTTCCAATCCGGTAAAAGTAGCTTCATGGTTTAGCGCCGCGCATACAACAATAATAGTTTGCGCCAGATCAGGGCATTCTTTCAAGTCAAATATTTTACGACTGATAGGCTTTGCTTCCTTAACCAAATGTACGCCACCATCCCTAAATTGCGAGGTGATACCAAAGTTAGCCATGATCTCGGTAATAACGCTATCGCCTTGTAAGCTATATTGGGTTAAACCATGCAAAAACAGATCAGCCTGATCTGCCAATGCTGCTATAGCGTACCAGTATGATGCCGCGCTCCAATCAGGTTCAACAGGTAAAACTGTTTCTTTAAATTCCTGGTTAGCAATGCTTATGACGTTGTCGTTCCAAACATGCTGTATACCAGCCTGCTGTAACATAGCCAAAGTCATTTCAACATACGGGCGCGATGTTAGGTCGCCTTCAATATGCAGTTCTAAACCTTGTGGTAATTTAGCGGCAATTAGCAAAAGTGCAGTAATATACTGGCTGCTGATATTACCTTTTATACTGATAACATTTGTTTGCTGCTTAATATTACCCTTTATGCGAATGGGAGGGAAGCCCTCGTTTTCCTCATAACTGATCTCGGCACCCAGCTTGCGCAAGGCATCAACCAAAATACCAATAGGGCGCTGCTTCATGCGTTCGCTGCCGGTTAAAACAACTTCTTCATCCTGCAACGTATAGTAAGCGGTTAAAAAACGCATGGCAGTACCAGCCGGGCCAATGTTTACCACTTTATGCTCCAACTGGTGGGTTATAGGTTGTGGCTCATAACCAACAGTCTGCAAGGTTAGGCCCAGTACTTTTGATAAAGTAACCGCATCTGCCGCGTCTGATATGTTTTCAACGCGCACCTTATCATTACTTAAAGCCTCAATAACCAGCGCACGGTTGCACTCGCTTTTTGAGCCGGTAAGATGCACCTCGCCATTTACTGACTTCGACTTTTTAGAAAGCAGAATATTCTGACTCATTATGTATTAAACGTGCGTAAGTTTCTCTGCCTGTTGGCCAGCTGCCTGGTCCTTGTTCATAATCTCGGTTTGTTTACGGATAGATTCGCTGTGGATCAGCTCTAATAATTTCTCTGTAAAGTCCGGGCTTAATTTTAATGCTTTACCGTAGTTTATACGTTTATGTAATATCTCATCCCAACGGTTAACCTGTAAGATAGTGATGTTGTTATCTTTTTTGTAGGTACCTATCTGCTCAGCAATTTTCATACGCTCAGCCATTTTTTGGATAATCAGATCGTCTATTTTATCAATGTTATTACGTAGTTCGCTTAATTTGTCGTTTACCTGCGCGTTGCTGGTTTCCGGCTTGCGTAAAGTTAAATGATCAATTAACTCGGCTAAAGCAGCTGGGGTAACTTGTTGTTTAGCATCTGTCCAGGCAACGCTAGGATCAATATGCGACTCGATCATCAAGCCCTGCATATCCAGATCCAATGCTTTTTGTGATACATAAGCAATCAGATCACGATTACCAGAAATATGGCTTGGATCGCAGATCAATGGTAAATGTGGTGCCAAAGTTTTCAAATGGATAGCAATATCCCACATCGGCTCGTTACGGAAAGCTGATTTTTCGTATGATGAAAATCCACGGTGTATAGCTGCCAATTTAGTAATACCTGCATTATTGATACGTTCTAAAGCACCAATCCATAAAGAGATATCAGGGTTAACCGGGTTTTTAACCATAACCGGGATATCAACACCTTTTAAAGCATCAGCAATTTCCTGTACGGTGAAAGGGTTAGCAGTTGAGCGCGCGCCCACCCATAAAATATCAACACCTGCTTTTAAAGCTTCTTCTACGTGTTTTGCTGTAGCAACTTCAACAGCTGTTGGTAAGCCTGTTTCTGCTTTAGCGCGCTTTAACCACTCTAAACCAATGCTGCCAATTCCTTCAAACTCTCCGGGACGGGTACGTGGTTTCCATATACCTGCACGTAACGCGGTAACGCGACCGGTGTTTTTTAATAAATGGGCTGTTGCCACCAACTGGTCTTCGGTTTCTGCGCTGCACGGGCCGGCTATTAACAGTGGTTCTTTAGTTGCTGTTATCCAGGTGTTTAATGGTTGGATGTTTAAATCAAGTTTCATTGTTTGTTTATATTATTATAATGTCTTTTTTACTATTTAATTGATCTTTCTACTTTGCCAGTTTTTTAATGCTGATGTATTTTCTTTCGGGCTTAGCCGGTGCAATGTTTAACTGTTTTTCTAAATTGCTTTCGTCCTCATGGCGTTTATACTCGCCCAGTATGTTAAAGTTGTGGGTATATTTTAATATCTGTTTTACAGCGGTATCATAATGCTTGTTTTCTTCCCACTCTACATCAACATAAAAATTATACTCATTACGCTTACCCAACACCGGCATCGATTGTATCTTGCTCATGTTAACGCCCTGGTTAGCAAAAATATTTAACACTTTAGCCAATGCGCCAACCTGGTTGCTTACCTGGAAGCATAACGATGCTTTGTTGGCAGATGCTGGCTTAGCCGCCTTTTCATGCGTGGTTAATATCAGAAAACGTGTGAAATTCTTTTTATTAGATTCGATACGGCGCTCAATGATATCCAAACCATAAAGTTTGGCAGCTAGGGTGTTTGCTATAGCAACAGTATCAGTTAATTTTTCCTCACTTATACGTTTCGCGCAGGCAGCAGTATCACTGCTTTCAACAATTTTTAAATGAGGATACTCATCAAAAAAGTCGACACACTGGCGTATAGCGATTGGGTGCGAAGTTACGTATTTTACTTGTTCAAATGCAACACCCGGCAAAGCCATTAAATGTAACTGTATGGGCAGGTAAATTTCACCAATAACAGGGAAGTTATAATTCAATAACAATGAGTAGTTAGGCAGTATGCTACCAGCTATACTGTTCTCAATTGCCATTACCACATAATCAGCCTGATTGTTCTCTAAAGCATCAAATGTTTGCTTAAAAGAGTTACACTCAATAGTCTGGATGTTTTCTCCAAAATATTTAAAGGCAGCCTCTTCGTGGAACGAGGCGCGTATGCCCTGTATGGCAACTCTGGGTTTTTCTTTCTTCATAATTCTGTTAAAATAAAAAATCCCGGCTTTATAGGCCGGGACTTTTAAATTCTTTATATGTGTTTAGTGCATATTAGTCCCGGCTCTTACTATTAAAGTAAAAGTAGTAACCATAAAAATATGCGCTTGTTAATTTCATTGCTTTTATTTCGGCGTAAATGTAATAGTTAAAATTGATTTATCAATAGATTATTTTTATTTTTTGTAAAAAAATCATTGCTGTCCGGTTAAAATTTTAACGTTTAATATTTACGGACTGAATCTTATTAAACGGATGATTCTG
>DHIR01000059.1:3305-3552 GCA_002403905.1 Mucilaginibacter sp. UBA4741 | reverse complement strand
ATTGCTTATCATTCTGATATATTCTTTATGCACATACGTGTCGCTATATAATGATACCGGGTATGATGATGCAAACCCGTTTAATGACCGGATGTTAAAATAAGATCGCTTATTGGCTTTTTTGTAGATATTGTACATTGTTTGGAAGTACAGCGTGCCAAACTGCTGGTGCATCTGCTCGCCGTCAATACCGGATGGGAACTGTGATAGTTCCGGGAATGCCCAAACAGCGCCGCCTTCTGTCAGG
>DHIR01000059.1:0-3145 GCA_002403905.1 Mucilaginibacter sp. UBA4741 | reverse complement strand
AGGTTAGAGTTATCGCACTCATCCATTTTAAATGCCGAAACGCCATTGTCTACAAAGGTTTTTTTGTGGTAGTCGGCAAATATGGTTGGGGCGGTTTTGCCTGCGAAATCGGGCACCAGGCCGTTCCAGACCTTATAGTCGCCGGCGCTACTGGCTAATGCACCATAAATAGGCGATACAGGCGCAACATAAGCATGTTCCCATAAATTAAGCTTAATACCCTGCGACTTCATTTTGTCTATCAACTCCTGCGGTGCCGGGAAGTTCTCGGGGTTCCAAACGTATGAGCAAGAGTATGATGCCGTTTGCCATTTAGGTTCTAACCCAAAAACATCACAAGGAATATGGTTCTCTCTGAAATAGTTGGCCATATTGTAAACGTCCTGTTGTTTGCTATCAGCCTTCATGCGATATTGTACACCCATGCCCCACAAGGCAGGCATGGCACCTCCACCCGAGAATAGGTTATAACGCTGTAAAGCATTTTTTAAGGTGGGGCCGTTAAAAATGAATACATCGCCGCCTTTTGCACCGGGGATATCTACTATAACCTCGCCTGACTTGTTATTAGTATTTTTATAAAGATCCTCAACTGATTGCGCATTGCCGTTACCACTACCGGTATTTACATTCACATCACCCTTAACCTGCTTATGTGTACCGCAATAGAACGTGGTATAGCGCGATGTATTGATAAATATGCCATAACCTTTGGTTGATAGGTAGAAGGTTGTAGGCGCATGTGTAAAGCCCAGGTCGTTCAACGGGTTATCATTTACTATGGGGCGTCTTTTTAAGCCCCGCTGCTTGAAGGAGTTCATCTGTAAGCCAAAGCCATACAATTCTTCGGTATTACCTAATGGAATATGCACAATGGCACCACGCGGGGTTATTTCGACACGGATGCTTTTAGGGTCGACACCCATACCAGCCGCAGGTAGCTGGCTCATGGCTTCTACCTTTGGTTTTTCCTGTAGGATATTATAGGGCGAGAACTTGTCAATCTCTCCCACAGTAACACGGGTTACACCCGGGGCCATTTCCTGTACTTGTTGTGCGTTTGCTGTTAAGCCAACACAAAGCATCAACGCTATAACACTAATTGAATTACGAACCATTTCTTTTATAATTGGAGGCCGTAATTTACGCCAATTGCCTTAATAAAAAGAATGACAATTTAAATCCTGAAAACCGGGGAAAAATTTAAAAAATCAGGGCGATTTTTTGTTGATAAATTATTGGTTTATAGAATTTTACACAAAACTGCCGATAGTTGTCATATATACCCTTTTAGCTGCCGTTTATACCTGTTTTGTACAGCTGTAAGCACCAAAAACCGCCACTTTTTACCATACTATATGCGTACTCATTGGTGCCTTAACAATAACATCCCCACCGGTTAAAAAACTTAACTTAAAATGTGGTGACAAAGTTCCGCCACCATTTTGTAATGCGATGTTTCCGTACTTTGTAATGCCAGGCAAGCGATAGGAATAAAGTCACGAGTACGCCGCATTCAGGCCACCGCTGCCTCGCCAGACCGGGTTGGGTCATATAGTTATTATGCCGCGCTACCGACTGCTGTCCCTTTTAACTTTAATCGTTTATGATAGAAAATATACGAGCACGCCAATACGGCAATTAATACCAGCATAAATGCCCAGTCTTTAAAAGCAAAGCCCGAAGCATAAAAAGAATAGGTTGCACCGATAAGATCAAAACTAAAACCTGCATAAGCCCATTCTTTAAGCCGCGGAAAACCTGGTGTAAGGATAGCTATTATGCCCAATACTTTTGCTACCGCTAAAAGATGTAATACATAAGGCCTGTACCCTATCGCGGCCATCATTTTTGCGCCGTCGGGGTTTTCCATAAAGCTTGAGGCTGCCGAAAAAAGCATCATAGCCAATATCAGCCCAGTTGAAATCCAGTAAATAACATTGATTGTTGTCTTGTTCATGTTAATTATGATTAGGTTATTAAATAGTTTAATAGTAAAGCATTATTATCCCCCGCGCCTAATAACAGTAAGTTTTAATCGTGTTAATTTTCACAGTCTAATATAAGTGAATTTATATAATATCTGCTTAAAAACACCTTTGTGGCCTGTAGTTATTCTCATTTCTTCACGAGTCTGTATCTCAAATGTGTTGTTAAGTCTGATGGTATTATTTCTACAATTTGAATATCATATTTGTCTTTGTCAATACCATCAAACAGACGGATACCAGTTCCTAAAAAAACGGGAGCAACGTGAATGAAAAATTCGTCTACAAGCCCTGCATTGAGATATTGTTGAATAGTATCGGCACCCCCTTGTATTCTTATGTCTTTTCCTTTGGCTGATTTTTTTGCTTTTTCTAATGCGCTTTGTATTCCGTCATTGATGAAATAAAATGTTGTTGTTCCCTTTTGAACCCAGGGCTCGCGTTCTTCGTGTGTCAGCACATAAACATCCGCTTTGTATAGATCTTCTTCCCAATGGACCTCGCCTTCTTCAAACATTCGCTTTCCCATAATATAAGAACCTGTTCTTGCAAACACATCGTCAATTAATTTACTGTCTGCACCATATTCTTCACCGCCTTCCATATTGATGTGTTTCCAAAATGCTTTTTGTTTAAACATCCATTGGTGAATTTCTCCTGCAACGCCGCCCATTGGGTTGTTTGGGCTCCGGTTATCGCCTGCGAAAAAGCCGTCAAGTGAAATCCCGCTGTCAAAGATAATTTTGCTCATAATTTCTATTTATTGTTTACCAATGTTAATTGTTGTCCCGCCCGGTAAAGCGTCCACGCTTTATTGAATATTTCGTAACGGCGATAGCTAAATTAGGCATAATGACCATTTATTTGATAATACAAACATAAACATCGGGCACCAAAATTATCATGGTCAAAAAAGACAACATTTGGGGTGATTGAGGACAAAGCAAGGTTATACGCAAAGGCACAAGTAGCCTTTGCCGCGCTTGGCTTGCTCGACATACGCCAGCAGGGGTACTAAAATGCCAAGGAAATGAATATTTGAAAAAGACTTGCAAAAATCCTACCGTTATAATGCGGATAACGGTAACTTGCCACAATCTTATAGTTATGCGCAACTCTTTGGCGGCACAGCAAACCCTAAACGACCTGCAAGAAAT
>DHIR01000255.1:2218-2513 GCA_002403905.1 Mucilaginibacter sp. UBA4741 | reverse complement strand
CTGTAAAATTGCTGCGGATATAAGACCGGCAGCGGTCTATAAGTTACCATATTGTTCGGCCTATTTCTAAACCAACCTACTCCACTGGCGGTTGTAATATCTATTTTAGCCCACTCATAGGGTCTAAACCCAGATCTATTGGTTAGCTTTCTGCTATACTCTATCTCCAAACCTGTAACACCGGCTATTTTGTATTCGCTTAACGCGTCAATAACTTCTGAGATGTTTTGTGAAATTTCATAGTGTCTGGGATAAAGAGGTAAAACGTAAAGTGTTTTTACAGTCGGAAGGTTGT
>DHIR01000255.1:1722-1982 GCA_002403905.1 Mucilaginibacter sp. UBA4741 | reverse complement strand
GTGTTTTTACAGTCGGAAGGTTGTCACCCAGATCTTGCGACGGATTCCCAGGTACATCAACATCAATAGTCAATGGCCGGCCATCAATTCGCAGGTCAATAACAAACCCATTAAACATAAGTACCGGGAGGGACGTATCCATTCCACGAAAAATGACACGTCTAGCTCCAATTATTTTAAAGCCTGGTACTTTTTGACTTAGTAGTTCATAAATATTTGTAGTAGCAGATTTCTTGATGTCTTCTTCATCAAACACAAGG
>DHIR01000255.1:0-1482 GCA_002403905.1 Mucilaginibacter sp. UBA4741 | reverse complement strand
TTGATCTCTACCTGTTTTAATACCCTGCCCGTAAGTTTTATATTGTCCTCATTTGCTTTTTGGATCATACGCTTTGCATAATTGAGTTGGGTACTATCGCTGTTTACATACCATGGTAATATGGGTTCGTCTATAGTCAGCGGGATAGGTGCCGGTTTTATACGATCGACAGTAACCATGCCAAAGCTCATTCTTTTGCCATCGGCTTTACTGGCTTGTATAAAGAACGATCCGGAATCAATAGTTGGCAGGTTTTTAAATTCATACGTGCCATTTTCATCGGCAATTACATTAGTAATAAATTGCGGTTTTTGCGATGATATCAATACAGAAGCATTAGGAATAGGCTTATTAGCGACATTAGTAACCGAGCCTGTAATCTTAAATTCTGTCTCTGCTTTAAATTTTACAGGTTTAACAGCCGCAAATACATCCTTCCAGTCATAACCCGTCCAGCCTTGCGTTAGCATTAAATTGTCTAATGCCTGCCACGCATGTTTATCTTTGCGGTTGATATAATACCCTGGTATTTCTACATGTCCTTTTAACTCCGAGTTGAGAAGTAAACTAGTCGCGATACCATAATTGCCTACGCTATCGGCCCTTATCTGCGAATCATCTGTAACAGCCAATGAGAAATTACCCTGTACCGGTATGCCGCTTTTGTCCTTGACCTCTATCTCTAACCCAACACTATCGCGTTTTAGGTAGGACGCTTTATTGGGCGTTATTTTAATACTTAGCTGATCGTGGTTATCAATAAATACAGCACGTTCATTTAGCGGCCTTTTAGCTTTAAATAGCGCTATCCTTGCAATGCCAGATGGGAAGAGTTTTTTATCGATAGTGTACTCCGGCTGATTTACGTCAATTTTCTGCGAATAATAAACTACACCTCTTGATGTACCGATAAGATAACAGGCGCTATCGGTAGGTAATGAATTTAACCCGGCGATATTTACAGCTATGGTTTCTCCATTTTCAGGATTATCAATATGCATAACAGTACCGGTTCTGTTTATTTTGGGCAGTTCAAAGCTTTTAACAACAGGTTGGCTTAATCGTGCCGTATATTTCTCGCCAGGTTTAGGTGTAAATTCAAATGAACCCATGCCGTTATGTATGGCTGCAAAAGCAACCAACTCGGTACCTTTACTATTATAAATACTACCCGCAACAGGCGTACCTTTGCCATCCTCACCAATGGCTTTAAACCCGACAATCGATTTTAAACCAGCCACCAGATTGCCGCCTTCGGGCAAAAACTGAAGATCAATATTTTGTTTTCTGTTGATTCTGAGCGGCACATATACTACTTTGTTATTATCATCTTTTTCCAAACTTGTTATTTGTACCCTTATGCGCCGGCCGTCTGTTTTATCCTTTAAAGCGTTACTAAATTTTAAACTGCCGTCAATACCCGTTTGCTGTTCTTCTTTGTAAATGTAATGCCAGTCATCATATATTTTTACCTGCACTTTT
>DHIR01000212.1 GCA_002403905.1 Mucilaginibacter sp. UBA4741 | reverse complement strand
GGAGATTTAGAGGGGGCCTAATGTTCAATCCAAATACTATAACTCGTTTTAAAAACGCTGAAACACCTTTTTATTATTATGATATGGAGGTGCTTAGCCAAACTTTACAGGCTTGCCATAATGCTTCGGCTAAATATGGTTTTCATGTGCATTATGCGCTGAAGGCTAATTTTAATTCAAAGGTGCTGGATATGATACAATCATTTGGTTTTGGTGCCGATTGTGTGAGCGGCGGCGAGGTTAAAGCGGCTATTGAACATAAATTTAATAATACCCAGGTTGTGTTTGCAGGTGTAGGTAAATCAGACAAAGAAATAAACCTAGCGCTTGATGCCAATATATTTTGCTTTAATGTAGAATCTGTACAGGAGCTGCATATTATCAATGATCTGGCGAAAGCCAAAAATAAAACAGCAAAAGTGGCTATCCGTATCAACCCTAATGTTGACGCGCATACGCACCATTTTATTACTACGGGGTTAGACGAAAACAAATTCGGCATTAATACCTGGCAATTGGATGATGTGATTATAGCCTTACGCGCTTGCAGTAATATTCAGTTTTTGGGCATACATTTCCACATCGGTTCGCAAATAACAGATATGGAGGTTTATAAAAGCCTTTGCATTCGCATCAACGAGATACAGGATTGGTTTGAGGATCATGGCTTCCCGGTAAAAGTACTAAATGCTGGCGGTGGCCTGGGGGTTGATTACCATAAGCCGGACACCAATACCATAAGCGATTTTGAAAGTTACTTTAAAGTATTTAAAGACTTTTTAAATGTAAAACCGGGACAAGAGGTCCACTTCGAACTGGGGCGTGCGTTAGTGGCACAATGTGCTTCTTTAATATCAAGAGTACTCTACGTTAAAAACGGCCAGAAAAAGAACTTCCTGGTGCTGGACGCGGGTATGACTGAGTTAATTCGCCCCATGTTGTACCAGGCTTACCACGAGATTGAAAACCTAACTCAAAACTCAGAACCCAATACTCAAAACTTACAATACGATGTTGTTGGCCCAATTTGCGAAAGCACCGATTGTTTCCGTAAGGATGTGGAGTTACCCGAGTCTTTCCGTGGCGATCTGATAGCCGTACGTACCGCAGGCGCCTATGGCGAGGTTATGGCGTCAGGCTATAACTTACGTGATAGGGTGCAGAGTGTGTATTCAAGCTAGGATTTTTAGGATGGAAGGATTATAGGATGATCGTATAATTGGTATCCTATAATTCTCCCATCCTAAAATCTTAGTCAGAATTTATACCCTACCCTCAAAAACACCCCGCTACCGGCTTCTATTGTGCCAAAGTAATCTTTATATTTTATAAAGTAACTGGCTTTGGGATATAGGCTACGAAACATTTCAGTAGTGGTGGTTTCGTCTTTATAGTAAGTATCATTTAAATTATTGTGGCCAAGGGTGGTTCCTAAAAAGCCACGGATGCCATGTTGAAAATCGGTATTATCGCGATTGTGGAATATCACTTCGGTGGTTAGGCCTATACTAAACAAGTCAACACGTGGGTCTACATAAAAGCCGCCTAAGTTTTGCAACATTTGTCGGTATGGGGCGTAATCGCCAAACTCATGGCTAAAGGCGGCCTCTACACCAATAAACCTAAAGTCGGCCCTGTCATTGTGTACATAGGCATTAATTGATGCCCGGCCACCTACTGCCCCAAAAAACTTGTCCTTAAAATAAGCAGCCGATTTGATATCACTTGATCCGTTTTGGTAATCGCCAAAAGACGCGAAGGCACCATAAGAAAAATTTAAATTATCAAACACCATACCCTGGCTTAAATTAAGCTGACCACTTACTACCGCATCGTTAAGGCTACTGTTGGTATAAGTATTCATCCCTGCGGAAACATAAGTAGCTATTTTCTCTTTATCAAACGAGGTTGGCTTTGGCTGATACGCGATATCCTGGTGATAAAGCGCCGGCGAGTAAACACGGGTACATGAGGCAAATAATGTGGCCACGCCGCATAGCAATAACAGATATTTATTATTCATAGATCTAAGATAAACTTACCCTAATATACAACATATTTAATTTGGCATTAATTATTTACCAGCTTATGGTACCGTTCAAATCAAAAATAAAGGCTTTCATTAATATCTAACTACTGCAGTTTTATCTGTAAGGTATCAGTAATTACAATTTCGGGCTTACCTTTGTAATCAATTATTTGCCCGGTTATACATACCTTTTTGCCTTTAAAGGCTTCCTCGGGAGCTATCTTAAACTTTTTACGATCATCGCCTTTGATGAATAGAGTAAGTAACTCGTTAGGGTGACTACCGCCTACATCTATCAAAGTAATATTTGAGCTGCTTAAAAATTTACCGCCGTAAACCTGGTCGCAAACCATTACTTTTTCGTTTAAATGCTTGGCTGCTTCTTTTGCGGTTATGCTTTGAGCTGATGAGGTTATGGCGAATGTCGTTATAAAAAGGGCGGTAAGCCCGATGATTTTTTTCATGTTTTATATTTATGGTACACTGTAAAAATACAATTTATAACGACTGATAAAAGCCGCGTATTATAGTAGCGTCCATTATAATTACTTGTGCATTGCAATTGTTACAGATAATTATGCGTACCTTGCACACTTTAATAAATAAAATAATGCAAAAAGAAGGAACAGTAAAATTTTTTAATGAAACAAAAGGATTCGGATTTATTACACCAGCAAACGGTGGTCAGGATGTATTAGTTCATTCAACAGGTCTAATCGACGAAATCCGTGAAAACGATAAAGTTGAGTTCGAAGTAGAGAACGGCAGAAAAGGCCTTAATGCGGTAAATGTAAAAGTTATTTAATTATAATATACCATTTCTAAACGTATTCAAAAACATCCGCCCAATGGCGAATGTTTTTTTTTGGCCTCACCCCGGCCCTCTCCAACCGCGTGTCGCCTTAGCTTTAGCGGTGGTGCAAGGAGAGGGAATGATTTGCAGGGTGAATTAATGCTATTTACATTACACTTTGCTAAACACAAAGTGTAGTTTTAAATACATATTAAAGCCACTCTCCTTTGGAGAGCGGTTGGGGTGAGGCTTGGCACTGTTGTTGTATAATCATAACAGCTACACAAATTAAACATATTATGAAAGATCAATCAAAACTTATAGCAGCCTTATTGGTAGGTGCAGCCGCAGGAGCGGTATTAGGATTATTATTTGCACCGGATAGCGGTGAAAGCACAAGAGGCAGTTTAGCTGGTTATGCTGATGATTTAACCGGCAAAGCAAAAGATAAGACCCGTACTGTATCTGATAGTTTAAAGGACTACGGCAGTAACCTGGTAGACAGGGTTAAATCAAAGTACAGCGATGCTGTTAACGATTTGTATAACTACAGAGACGGCGTATCAGACGAAATCAGATCAAAAGTAAATGATGTTGCTGATGATGCCCGTAATCATGTTGAAAAAGCAAAATCAAAAGTAAAGCACACGTCTGAGGATGTGAACGACTCTATTCAACAAGCTTAAAATGCATTATTGTTCAACAGAACGGTAATCAACATAAAAACTTAAAAAAAAGACTGCCTAGTTTAAGGCAGTCTTTTTTTTTGTTTTTTTAGGTGGTAAATAATTTTTTTATGAAATAAAAAAATTAAAGTTATATATTTAAAACATGTTATTGATTTGTTAGATACAAACAACAACACACCCGGTAACTGCAAAGTACCGACAAACCGTTATAAATTATAAAAGTATTAAAGGGAGCAGTTTGCGCTATTCCTGTGCATTTTCCCCCGGTATCCATACTGGGATTTATGCACTATTTTTCATAGTAAACTACTGTTTCATGAAAAGGCATGACTATTATACTTAATATTAGAACCCCTATATGTTAAAACTTTACGTAGCTATTTGCTGTATTGCTATTTTATCCGGGTGTGGCCGTTCAGACAAGGATAATTCAAATATCGCGACAGAAAAACCACTCTTTACATTACTGGATTCTTCTAAAACAGGTGTTTTGTTTAATAATCAGATCACAGAAGATTTTAACAAAAATATTTTAAACTACCAGGCCTTCTATAATGGCGGTGGTGTAGCCGTTGGCGATATTAACGGCGATGGCTTAGAAGACATATATTTTTCGGGTAATATGACTTCGAATAAATTGTATCTAAATCGTGGTAATATGAAGTTTGATGATATTACCGACCAAGCTGGCGTAGCAGGACGCGACGGCGGCTGGAAGAACGGTGTAAATATGGTTGACGTTAACGGTGATGGTAAATTAGACATTTACCAATGCTATTCTGGCAAAGGCGACGGCGATAGCCGTAAGAACCAGCTTTTTATTAATCAGGGTTTGGATTCGCGTGGTGTACCAATATTTAAAGACGAAGCAGAATCTTACGGCCTCGCCGATTCGTCGTATAGTACCCAATCCTACTTTTTCGATTATGACGGTGACGGCGACCTTGATCTTCTTTTAGTAAATGAAAACATCAAGGCATTGCATGATATGGATGATGCCGTCATTCAGAAATTAAAAAACTCAATAGATCCGCAGGCGTGCTCAAAATTGTATAGAAATGATAACGGCCATTTTAAAGATGTAACCAAAGAAGCCGGGCTAGACATGTCGACGCTTTCTTTTGGCCTAAGTGCCGCTATTGCCGATATCAATTGCGACGGCTTGCTGGATATTTATTTATCCAACGACTTCTCTATCCCAGATAAGATGTATATCAACAATGGCGACGGCACTTTTACTGATAAAATGCGCAACACGCTTGACCATATTAGCTTTTTTTCGATGGGTAACAGTATAACAGATGTTAACAATGACGGCCTTCCTGATATTTTCACCCTGGATATGCTTCCCGAAGATAATAAAAGGCAAAAACTACTGTCCAATGTGGACAATTATGAAGCCTTTAATATTAACCTACGCAATGGTTTTTATTACCAGTATATGCGCAATATGTTGCATATTAACAATGGCAACGGTACATTTAGTGAGATAGGCCAGTTGGCCGGTATTTCAAATACAGATTGGAGCTGGGCACCCCTATTTGCCGATTATGATAACGACGGATGGAAAGACCTGTATGTTACAAACGGTTACATGCGCGATTTTACCAACATGGACGTTATCAAGTTCAATGAAAATTATTTTGCGAGCATTAATGGCGAAATAGAACCCAGGCACGTATTAGACATGCTAAGTAACATGCCTTCGTCCGACGTTAAAAACTACATCTTTAAAAATAACGGGGGGCTTAATTTTACCAATAAAGGGGTTGCCTGGGGCGTTAACATTCCATCAAACAGTAATGGCGCAGTTTATAGTGACCTGGACAATGATGGGAATCTGGATCTGGTGATAAACAACATCAATCGCTCTGCGTTTATATATAAAAACATGGGCAATCCAGCTAACCATTACCTCAACGTAAAGTTAGTTGGAGCCGGCAAAAACACTGGTGGTATAGGCGCGTTAGTAACCGTGTTTAATAAAGGCAGGCAACAAGTTATTGAAGAAATGCCCTCAGCGGGGTACTTATCGTCAGTATCTGCACAGCTGCATTTTGGTTTGGGCGGTGATAAAAAAATTGACTCGGTAAGGGTAGTATGGGTTGGTGGCAAACAACAGGTTATAAAAAATGTGCCAGCTAATCAACTAATAACATTAAGGCAAAGCGAAGCTACAACTACCTATCAAAAACCTGCGGCGGTACCGCCAGTATTCAAAGAGATATCATCGCCGCTAGCATCAAGACAGCAGCCTAATGAGATAAACGATTTTAAGCGCCAGTCCCTACTGGTTAACCCGCTTTCATTTGTCGGCCCTTGTATGGCCAAAGGCGATGTAAATGGCGACGGACTGGAAGATGTATTTGTGGGCGGCGACGGGCATGAGGCCGGTGCCTTGTTCATACAACAACGGGGCGGAAAGTATATTAAAAACCAGCAACCGTTTGTAGCCGATAAAGAAAGCCAGGATGCCGATGCTGTATTTTTTGATGCCAACGGCGACGGGCATACCGACCTTTATGTGGTAAGCGGTGGCTACGCTAATTTTAAAGATGCCGATCCACTATTTCAGGACAGGCTATACCTTAATGACGGTAAAGGAAACATGGTAAAGGCTACGGGTGCTTTACCCGCAATGCTGGTAAGCAAGAGCTGCGCACGCGTTGGCGACTTTAACGGCGACGGCAAACCCGACCTGTTTATAGGCGGCCGTAACGCTGGTTCAAGGTACCCCGAACCGCCTAAGAGTTTCATGCTTATTAATGATGGCAAGGGGCATTTTACAGATCAGATCAAAAAAATAGCTCCAGATCTAGAATATATAGGTATGGTGACTGATGCAGCAGTAATTGATATGAATGCCGATAAAAAACAAGATCTGGTATTAGTTGGCGATTGGCTACCGGTTAGTGTTTTCATAAACCAGGGCGGTAAATTAAAAAACCAAACAACTCAATATTTTGATAAGCAATACACAGGTTGGTGGAACAGCTTGAAGGTGGATGATTTTAACGGCGATGGTAAACCAGACCTGGTAGTAGGCAACTTGGGGCTTAACAGTCAATGCAAAGTGAATGATACTGAACCTGCCGAACTTTACTATAAAGATTTTGATGATAACGGTGCAATAGACCCCATACTTTGCTTTTATGTTATGGGCAAAAGCTACCCATATCTTACCAGGGATGAACTGTTAGACCAGATGAGCATTATGCGTGGCCGTTTCTCTGATTATAAAAGCTATTCCAATGCCGGTATTAATGATGTGTTTACCGCAGATGAAATACGGGGAGCCAAAATATTAAGAACCAATTATTTAGCAACGGCATATTTTGAAAGCACGGCGAGCGGCAAATTCAAAGAGAAAGCATTGCCTGTGCAGGCCCAGTATTCACCGGTTTACACCATTACCTCACTTGATTATGACGGTGATGGACACAAAGACCTTTTGCTTTGCGGCAATATCTATCAATCGCGTATTCATTTTGGGCGATACGATGCCAACCATGGTATATTGTTTAAAGGCGATGGCAAAGGCGGGTTTAAGTACGTGCCGGAGCAGCAAAGCGGCTTAAAACTAAAAGGCGATGTCAGAAGTGTGATCACTATCAACAATACTTTGTTTGTAGGTATCAATCAGCAAAAAATGAGAGCTTTTAAGTTTAAAAAAAGTAAATTATAACCTATATAAAAATTATACACAATTGAAACGATTAATAATTTACACTGCTTTACTTACCTGCTTGTTTGCCTGTAAAAAACACCAAAGCTATCCGCAGTTAAGTAATAAAGACATTGCTAAAGTATTGGATAAAATGACAAAGTTCATGATCCACGATGTTACTAATCCGCCGTTAGCTGCACGGTTTTATTCGTATGCCTGCATTTCGGGCTATACAGTACTGTCTTTTAATGATAAGAAAGTGTTACCATTAAAGGGGCTTTTAAATAAGTTCCCTGATATTAAAAAACCGCTTGACTCGGGCGAATACTCGCCTCAACTTAGCGCCATATTAGCAATGTGTAGTACTGCTAAAAAAATGCAGCCATCAGGCAGGCTGTTTAACGATTTCGAAAAACTCTTTTTAGACTCATGCCGCAAAATTGGTTTTAGCGATGATGTTATTGAGCATTCGCAGTCATACGCTAACCAGGTTGTAAAACAGGTGATGTCATATGTTAAATCTGACCGCTATAACCGCATCAGTAATTATCCGCGTTATACACCGATTGGTAAAGAAGGCTCCTGGTATCCCACGCCACCCGCTTTCTTTGCACCGGTGGAACCATATTTTAAAACTATCAGGACCTTTATTATTGACAGCAGCTCGCAGTTTAAGCCGGTACCACCGGTACCTTTTTCAAAAGACAAGAATTCGGCCTTCTTTAAAATGTTGAAAGGTAATTATATAGATGGCGCCTCGGGCCTTACCCCAGAGCATAGAATTATTGCCGGATTTTGGGATTGTAATCCGTTTGCTATAAAAAACGAAGGCCATTTAATGGTAGGTATGAAAAAAATATCGCCGGGGGCGCATTGGATGGGTATAACCGGCATAGCTTGCCAGCAGTCTAAATTAAACTTCTCTAAATCGATGGAAATTTATAGTATGGTAGCATTTGGGCTTACCGACAGTTTTATAGGCTGTTGGGATGAAAAGTACAGAAGCAATAGGATAAGGCCTGAAACTGCGATACGTAAACTGATAGACCCCAACTGGAAACCGATGCTTCAAACCCCGCCATTTCCCGAATATCCGAGCGGGCATAGCTGCATCTCGGCCACATCATCTATTATTTTAACCTATTATTTTGGTCCTGATTACAAATTTACTGATTCGGTTGAGGAAACTTACGGATTAACTCCGCGTAACTTTACTTCTTTCAAACAAGCGGCTGCAGAAGCAGCCATGAGCCGTTATTGGGGCGGCATCCACTTTATGGATGGCAATACCAACGGCGTAGCTTTGGGGCAAGGTGTGGGCAACTTTATAGTTACTAAGCTTAAAGGCCATAATATGGTACCGGTAATGTGAGTATCATAAAATTGGCAATAACAAAATAGGCTACCTTCAAAAAGGCAGCCTATTTTGTTTGTATATAAATTTTAAACTTTTTTATCCTTTAAAGGTATTTTGATTTATAATTTACCTAATTCCTGAACTAAGTCGATCAATTTGTTTGAATAACCCCACTCGTTATCATACCATGATACAACTTTAACAAAGTTGTCATTTAAAGCTATACCCGCTTTAGCATCAAAAATTGATGTGCGTGGATCACCTTTAAAATCTTCAGATACTACGTCATCTTCGGTATAACCTAAAATTCCTTTTAAGTCGCCTTCTGATGCTGTTTTCATAGCTGCTTTAATTTGCTCATAAGAAGCACCTTTTTTCAAACGTACAGTTAAATCAACAACTGATACGTCAGCAACCGGAACACGGAAAGACATACCTGTTAATTTACCTTTAAGCTCAGGCAATACCAACGTTACCGCTTTGGCAGCACCTGTTGATGAAGGGATGATGTTTTGGTAAGCACCGCGGCCACCTCTCCAGTCTTTAGCCGATGGGCTATCAACTGTTTTTTGAGTAGCAGTTACCGCGTGTACTGTGGTCATTAAACCTTCTTCGATACCAAAGCTATCATTTAACACTTTAGCAATTGGCGCTAAACAATTAGTAGTACATGACGCGTTTGACACGATAGTATGTGCGGCAGTTAAACTTTTATGATTAACACCCATTACAAATGTAGGGGTATCGTCTTTTGCAGGTGCACTCATAACAACTTTTTTAGCGCCTGCGTCAATATGTTTTTGTGCTGATTCTATTGTCAAAAATAAACCGGTTGATTCGATAACTATTTCTGCACCTACTTCACCCCATTTAAGATTAGCAGGGTCTTTCTCTGCGGTTACACGTATAGTTTTACCGTTTACAACCAAATGTCCGCCTTCGACAGAGATAGCGCCTTTAAACGGGCCATGAGTTGAATCGTATTTTAACATGTAAGCCATATACTCGGGCTCAACAAGGTCATTAATACCAACGACTTCAATGCCGGGTCTTTCAATTGCAGCTCTGAATGCCAGGCGGCCAATACGGCCGAAACCGTTAATTCCTATTTTCATGATTTTTTTAATTTTTATTTGAATAATATGTTAATAGATTGTTTATAGGTTCTTTTATAATACCGGCAATTTCAAGCCCTTCGGCTGCGGCGGTCCCGCGCAGGTCATCCTGGAAACCAAACGCAACTGACCCTTCGAAATGTACAGACGCTTGCGGGTATTGCCGGCGCAAAGGTAATATGTAGGTGGATATTAGTTTGCTAAAACCATTTTTTATGACGCTTTTAAGATATTGATCATCATAATTATCAATAAAAAACTCGGTGAATGAACTTAAGAACAGGGCTGGCTGTTTTTGCCGGTAAACTTTTTCCAGCAGGGTCTTACGGTCGGCATCGTAGCGATGCTCAAATTTTTTCCGTAGGCTTTCGGGTAATGTTTCATTCATAAAACTCTTTATTAACTGCCGGCCCAGCCAGTTGCCCGAACCCTCATCGGCTAATATATAACCCAGGCCATAGTTGTTGGGTTTAACTTTATGTCCATCATACCAGGCCGCGTTCGAGCCGCTGCCGCATATACCAATAATGCCCGGGTTATTGCGGCAGCAGGCAATAGCAGCCCCTTCAATATCATGCGCGACCGATACCTTGCCAAATTTAAAAAAAGAGGAGAACGCATTATAGACTACATCCTTCAATTCTTTAGAAGAAGAGCCCGCGCCAAAAAAATAAATGCGCTTTATTTCTTCGGCATGGTGTATCAAATTGATGTTTTTATTAAGCAGCTGGATGATGTGCTTTTCGTCTAAAAAATAGGGATTAATGCCGTTAGTTTTAAAAGACGCGATGGTTCTTCCTTTGTCTGCCAGCCGCCAATCGGCATTGTTCGATCCGCTATATACCACCGCGATCATTATATGGAAAGTACCTCCATCATTTTTAACAGGTCGGGTTCCAGTTTAAACTCATGTTCGG
>DHIR01000170.1 GCA_002403905.1 Mucilaginibacter sp. UBA4741 | reverse complement strand
TTTTAAAAACTTCGTAAGTCTCTCATTGTGTTAAGCTAATTCTATTTTCGCTTTCACATTAACCGGCTGCGGCACTTTTACATAATACCCGGTGCCATCATAAACACGTTTGCGCGGGTGCTCTTTACAGGCATCGCTGCAGCAACCTTCCATGGTGGTGCCGCATTCGTTGCATTGGGTAAAGTGTTCGTTGCACTCGGGGTTAGCGCAGTTGATCATTTTCTCGGTGGTTTTACCGCAATTGTAGCAGGTTGATATTACCACCGGGTTAACGGTATTTACCTCTACCGATAAACGATTATCAAACACATAGCATTTACCTTCAAAATCCTCGCCACCTGCCTCTTTGCCATATTTAATGATACCGCCGTGTAGTTGGTAAACATCAGTAAAACCTTCGTGTAGCAACAGGGCCGATGCTTTTTCGCATTTAATGCCGCCGGTGCAATAGGTAATTATCTTTTTGTCTTTGTATTGGGCAAGCTCGTTTATCTTGTCCGGGAAATCGCGGAAGTTCTCAATATCCAGCGTAATAGCATTTTTAAACTTGCCCAGGTTATGTTCGTAGTTTGATCGTACGTCCAGAATAATAACATCCTCGCTGTTTTTCAACTCCAAAAACTCTTTGGGCTCTAAATGCTTGCCGGTTTTTTGCTGCGGATTGATAATGTTTGGATCACGCAGGCCCGAGTGTACAATCTCTGATTTGTAGCGTACATGCATTTTTACAAATGATGGTGTATCAACCTCGTCAACTTTAAAGTCGATAGCTGCAAAACGTGGGTCGGCATGCAAGGTGTCCATATAGGTTTTACATGATTCGGCAGAACCCGAAATAGTGCCATTTAAACCTTCTTCGGCAACAATAATGCGCCCGGTAAGGTTAAGCTCTTTGCAAAAATTTAAATGATCGGCAGCAAATTGCTCCGCATCCGCTATTGTCGAATAACAATAGTAAAGTAGTGTGTTATATTGTCCCATAAAATCATTGATGCCGCTGCAAACGGCGTTAAATGAGGGGCAAAGATAAAGATTAGTTGGGAAAGATTAAAGATTGGTGAATGAAGATTAGTTATTGAAGATTAAAAATTAGGCTTTTGCGAACTATTCAACCAATCTTTAACCCCTAATCTTCAATCTTTAAAAATTACCTAATACCATAGAATATCCTTATCCCCTGCAAATACTTCTTATTACCAGCATAAGATACACCATAATCAACCCTGAAAATAAGGCGCTGCAGGCCCACATAAAATTCAGAATAGTTGGGGTTGTTCTTTTCGGTTAAGTAATTGGCACCTACTACTTCTTCCAATTTAAGTTTCCTTAAAAACGGAACATGTTTTAATATAAATCCTGAGAAATTATGCTGGTAATGAGCCTCTGCATAGGCGCTATTTGCACTGTAAATATAAAAGGGTAAAAAATGGAAGCTGCCTACATAGGTAGGATCGAACGTTGTACCCTGGTTGCCTAAAAAGTGGTTATAATCCATATAATAAAGTGCGTTCCGATTAAAAAAATCGCCGGCTGATAATTTGAAAGAAGAATATCCCAATAAACCTATCCGGATATGATCTTTAGAAACATCAACCGAAGCAAAATCATAATCAGCATCTGATGCGAAAACGCCGGGAATAGCTTTGCGGTAATTTAATGTAATCGTAGGATAACGTGGTTCCAGGTAAACTATGCCTGTTGGCCGGGAAATATATTGCTGGTTAAACGTAAACTTAATGGATGTATTCAAAGTAAATGCCTGGTTTTGGGGGAACAGGAGTGAGCGGTCGTCAGCCGATGTACCTGCCGGGGCTAGCGGATTATTTGAAGTATAATCTGTTTTTGGATTGGTAAAAATATGATTGTAAGAGTTGTTGTACAATTGGGTGCGATTGGCGTAAGATAAACTAGCCGACCATAATACCCCATTAGCTAATTCTCGTTTATATCCAACCGAGCCAAATTCGGTACGATAATATTTAACATAATTATTTTCGCTCAATAAGGTACTCAAGGTGTTAAAGTACAAAGAGCGCGTACCCACATTATTCAGATCGAGCACATCGGTGCCAAAATTGACAAAAAACTCGCCGGCATGAAAAGGATCGTAGGTATAAGATGAGTGTATATTGGCGCTAAACATTTTGTTGGCAAAACCATATCGCACAGCCGGCGAAATGCTAAACGTTTTAAAATCATCAGACGTTTTAGAGTACCGCAATTTTAAGTTAAGCCCGTACCCTTCAACCGTGTTGTAAAACAACGTTTGCAAGAATGGATATACGTAAAGCGAGTCCTTATTGTCACGACTGGTAGCTGTAAAACCAAATACAGTATAGGGTATAAGTAAAACGCGGTTCTTGCTTTTTTGTAAAGAATCCAGGTAAGGCCCTGTTTTTTGTATGACAGCTATACTATCCTTTTTTTGATAGTCGCGTGTTTCCTGCGCGGTTAATGGCACCGGCCGGTTTTTATTCCAATAGTCTGCTGTTTGAGAATTGGACGTGGTGTCAATTTTTAGTATTTCGCTGTTAAAATAGCCGGGCGGATGGGTAATGTTAAACTTATAGTTATTATAAATGCCAATATAATATCCCTCAAAATTAAAACCTAATACTTTGCCTTTATAGGCATATTGTATAGATGCCGGCATCCATGTGCTGTCTTTTATTGGCACATATTGCTGGCTTATTTGCATGGTATCAACCAGGTTAAGCGCGTTATCCTTGCTGGTTAATTGCAGGTCGACACTGTAAATGCGCCAATCGCCCTCAACTATATAAATGTTGCCCCTAAATACCGGGTCGTATTTTCGGCGCGGAACAAGTTCAATTTTATAAATGGTTTTACCATTTTCATTGGCTATTCCGGCTAATTTATAATTATAGTAACGGAACGCGTTACCGGCTACCGGCGATATAAATCCACGGCTGCTTAAACCATGAACGGTGAAAATGTTCTCGTAAAAATTGCCCTGAAGGTCGGATGCCTTATTGTAGCTAAATGTAGGTGTAATACCCGCCATCCGGGTAGATATGGTAACTTCTTTTACTTTATTGGGTCGTTCATAATCAAAATTTGATAGAGATTCTGATTGGTATAATATTCCCCTGCCGTTGGTGTCAAGGTCTAACACTTTGGCTACGCCCTGCCTTAAAAGTGATTTTGGCGCGCTGGTTAGTCTTTGCACCCCTTTTACATAGATAACGCACGAGTAGGAGTTGATCTCATTTAAATAATAATTTCTTTTAGCAATAACCCTGCGCATTATACTCATTACACCCGTATCGTGGCCGCCTTTAGCAGCAATTGATACTTGTTTTAGCTGATATACATCAGTCTCCATTTGTACATTATGCTGTTCGTTATGATCTGTTATGGTTACCTTGTCTATTCGTTCTTTATAACCAACATAGCGGTAAATCACATCATAAGTACCCGGCTCTAATTTAAACCTATATATGCCATCCTCATTGGTCGTAGTGCCGTATGTAGAGTTACGGATGTAGACTGAAACAAAAGATATGGGTGTGCTTTTAGCATCGGTTATACGGCCCGATAAAACAAATTGCTGTGCCGATGCTTTAAAAACTAAAGCACTCATCAGCATAAAAAGCGATAGTAAAAATCTATTCATACACTTCACAAATAATGTTTTAAAGGCTTAAATGTTTGCGTTGGCAACTATTATTATTAAAAACGCGTTGTTTTGAAGCTAAATGCCAGGGTAATCGCTTTTAAAAACAGGCGGCTCCGCTGGAGCCCTTAAAATATCACCCTGTATGCTATAAACAGGTAGTTCCTCCGGAACTATTACGGTTTTGATGAGTGACTCCGGCGGAGTCGCCTGTTTATAGCATTAAATGAATATAAAAAGGTGCCTCCTAATCGCCATTTAGTTTTAAAAGCGATTTCCCTGGTACCCAAATTACCGCCACCATTTTACCGGTAATTTTTTTGTATATTGTAACTATCCTGAATGTTATTAAAGCTGCAAAAACAAATAAACCATCGGAATTTGTTTTTGCGCCAAAACAAACATAAGTTCTTTGATTTTTTATTTAACAGATTGATTATTAGTAATTTAAGATAAAAGTTCGCTACCGGCATTATCCCTTATACCTGATAAATGGCAAATATTACTACCGGCATAACGCCTGATACCCGATAAATGGGTAAAATTACTACCGGCAAAACTATCAACACCCGAAAAATGATGATTTATACTACCGGCATAAGCCTTAACACCACGTAAACCTGTCCGTAACTTTTTGAATATTAATTTACATACCACCTGTTTTACCGCTACCTTTGCGGCTGAAAATTATACTTCATTATAATGAGTTTCAGAACCGAACATGATACCATGGGCGAGGTACAGGTACCTGCCGACAAATACTGGGGCGCGCAAACAGAAAGATCGCGCAATAACTTTAAAATTGGCCCCGAGGCTTCTATGCCGAAAGAGATCATTGCCGCTTTTGCTTATCTTAAAAAAGCGGCCGCATTTACCAACACCGATCTGGGTGTATTACCCGCCGACAAACGCGACCAGATAGCCGCCGTTTGTGATGAGATACTGGCAGGCAAATTAGCTAGCGAGTTTCCGTTGGTGATATGGCAAACCGGCTCGGGCACGCAATCAAACATGAATGTTAACGAGGTTGTTGCCAACCGCGCACACGTACTGGCCGGCAATAAACTGGGCGAGGGTAAAACCTTTATCCACCCAAATGATGATGTAAATAAATCGCAATCATCAAACGATACTTACCCCACCGCCATGCACATTGCCGCCTATAAAATGGTGATAGATGTGACCATACCAGGTATTGAAAAATTACGTGATACACTGCAAACGAAAGTAGAAGCTTTTAAATCAGTAGTAAAAATTGGCCGTACGCACCTTATGGATGCTACGCCGCTTACTTTGGGACAGGAGTTTTCGGGCTATGTATCCCAATTAAACCACGGGCTAAAAGCATTACGCAATACGTTGGACCACCTGTCAGAATTGGCATTAGGCGGTACCGCCGTAGGTACCGGCATCAATACCCCAAAAGGTTATGACGTTAAGGTTGCCCAATACATTGCCCAATTTACCGGCCTGCCTTTTATTACTGCCGAAAATAAATTCGAGGCTCTTGCCGCCCACGATGCTATTGTTGAAACGCATGGCGCGTTAAAACAGATCGCCGTATCACTAATGAAGATCGCTAACGATATCCGCATGCTGGCTTCTGGCCCACGTTCTGGTATTGGCGAGATCCATATTCCGGATAACGAGCCGGGATCATCCATTATGCCGGGCAAAGTTAACCCAACCCAAAACGAGGCGGTTACTATGGTTGCCGCGCAGGTTATGGGTAATGATGTTACCATATCCATAGGAGGATCAAATGGCCATTATGAGCTGAATGTATTTAAACCGGTAATGGCGGCTAACTTTTTGCAGTCGGCACGTTTAATTGGGGATGCTTGTGTATCGTTTAACGATCGTTGCGCCGTTGGCATCGAGCCAAATTATGCCGGTATTAAAAAGCACCTGGAAAACTCTTTAATGCTGGTGACTGCACTTAACCCACATATCGGCTATGAGGCTGCCGCTAAAATTGCCAAAACAGCATTGAAAGAAGGCTCGTCATTACGCGAAGCTGCCATAGGTTTAGGTTACTTAACCAATGAACAGTTTGATGCATGGGTTAGGCCAGAGGATATGATTGGGAGTTTGAAATAAACCTAAAATCTCTTTTGTCATTCTGAGTTATAAAATCCCGCGGAACTTTGAAGGTGAAATGACACGTTACGTTTAAAACTTACGAAGTTTTTGAAACTTCGTAAGTTTAACCTTTTTACAACATGTCATGGGTAGCATAGCGAAGAATCTTGTAAACGCGATAAGTAAAGCGTATAAGATTCTTCGCTATGCTTAGAATGACAATTATAATTTATAAATGCATAGACTCAGTCGTTCAAATCTTTTTGCTTTAGTCTTTCTGCTTTTAGCTTTATCCTCCTGCTCCTTCAACCCCAGTCTGCAAGGCAAGGGCGAAGATTACTTGCAGGGCGAGTGGAAGCAGGATAGCATCCATATGCAAAAACAATTGTTGAGTTATTCGCTTTTTAAGTTTAAATTTAGCTGTGACTCGGTATTTATTGAGCAAAGCTCGGTTAGTAAAGTAAACTCGGGGATGGATAGCTGTATGAATGCCGGGCACTGGACAGAGTACATACGCGGCACTTATCATCAAAGCAATGATACGCTACACATAAAAGGCAACTTTTGCAATGCAGATTATTCATTGAAAAAGCAGGCGGGCTGTTTCCGCTACGGCCCGTACGAAGAGTTTTTTAAGTTGAGCAAAAAAACGGGTTCGCTGGTTCAATTTTTAAGCACATCAAACGTTATACCTGTTAACTTGCATTTAATTAAAAAGACAAGCTGTAATCCAAAACCATTATAATATGAAATTGAATTTTGCAAAGAAATTGGCTATCGCGATAGCAATAATATACGCGCCCATACAAACAATGGCATGGGGTACCAACGGTCACCGCATTAGCGGCCAGATAGCCGAAGACCATTTAACAATGAAGGCTCGTATGGCTATAAGGGCTATTTTGGGTAACGAGTCAATTGCTATGGCCAGCAACTGGGCCGATTATATAAAATCAGACCCTGCTTATAATTACTTATACAACTGGCATTTTGTTGATTTTGAAAGGCCGATGAGCCAACCCGAAATGACCGAATTTTTGGAGCATGATAACAGCGTTAATGCGTACACCAAATTAAAGTTCCTGATTGACGAGTTGAAAAAACCGGCCACATCAAAAGAAAACAAATTGCTATACCTGCGCATGCTGATCCACATTACCGAGGATATACACCAGCCAATGCATACTGCCCATGCCAGCGATAAAGGTGGAAATGATTTTAAAGTAAACTGGTTTAACAAGCCTACCAACCTGCATTCTATCTGGGATACAGAGCTGATCAATTTCCAGGAACTAAGCTATACCGAATATGCTGCTGCGATAGATCATCCAACAGCAACACAAATTAAAGGTTGGCAGACTGCACCGTTAAGCAAATGGATATTTGAGTCAAGCACCCTTGCCGAGCAGTTTTATACCGAAATTAAACCCGGCGATACGCTAAATTACAAATACAACTTTACCCATTTAGATATTCTTAACCAACAACTACTTAAAGGCGGTGTTAGGTTAGCGGGATTGTTGAATCAGATATTTGGATAATTTTAAATGTGCAGATATGCAGATGTGGGTATGTGCAGATAATTTAGCACATCTTATCATTTGCACATCTGCATATTCGCACATTTGCACATCCACACAATGAAAATACTAATGGTTTGCCTGGGCAATATTTGCCGTTCGCCGTTGGCGGAGGGGATTATGCAGCACCTGGCTGATAAAGAAGGATTAAACTGGCAGATCGACTCGGCAGGTACCGGCGACTGGCATATTGGCGAGGGCCCCGACAGTCGCTCGGTTCGTACCGCGCGTGAGCATGGTATTGACATCAGCCAGCAAGTTTGCAGGTTATTCAGAGAAAGTGATTTTGATACGTTCGACCAGATCCTGGTGATGGACAAAAGCAACCTGAGCAATATACTGGCAATGGCCCGCAATGAAGGTGATCGTAAAAAAGTATCGTTGCTATTGATTGACCAAATAGTCCCCGACCCTTATCATGATGACAGGCAGTTTGAGCCGGTTTTTAAGTTGATTGAGGATGGGTGCAAGGCGTTTATCCAGCGTTATAAATAGACTTGCGAAGTTTTTAAACGGCGAAGCCCTCAATGAGGCCTTTGAAAATAAACAACACCGAATTAAACTTCGCAAGTCTTATCTGCACATCTGCATATCTACACATTTGCACATCAATTAGCCGCCTTATCCAAATAAGCAGCCAACGCGTTAATAGTGGCAGCAACAGCGGTAATTTGCTGTTGCACCTCGGGCCAGTTGCGTTGTTCAATAGCTTCACGTATTCCCGGCAGGGTTTTTACACCGTAACCCGTATAAAAACCCGGCGCATAAATACTATGCTTGTACCAGGGGCGTCGCGGTAAACCCGCCGGCGAAAGCAATTGTTGTTCGGCTTTGTATATTGTTTCATTTAAGGTTTTATGATCTATGTTTGCTGCCGATGCGGTATTCATGGCAACGGCCAGTTTATCGGCACTGGTTTTTAAAGCAGCCAACGATGTTGTTAATGCCGAAAAATCAATAGCCGGAACTTCCCCTTTAGCTTGCGGAGCTGCCAGATGCTTGGTTGGATCGGCAGCTAAATTAAAGGCATTGCTTTGCACCAGTTGATTTTGCATAGCGGTAGCCTCACGCATATTGTTGGCCAACTCTATTACTTCTTTACCATAACCACTTATCGTGGTCGATAAGTTTCTAAAATCAAATGGAAGCAGGTCCGCATCAGCCATGCGCATTACGGCATGCCCTATGGTTTTGGCTAACACAGCCCCGTAAACAAAACCGGGGTCTTTAAATCGTTCATAATCTGCAAACGAATCATATATCGAATGGTATTCGCCGCCGGGGCCTTCACCACCATATCCAATATCCAAAGTTGGGATCCCCAGGTGCTGCAAAAACGATGAAAAATCAGAGCCTGACCCCAGCGCCTCAATCGGGTCTGTTTTGCGGTCCATGATCTCTTTTTTAGCTTTTGGTGTCGCGGTATTAACAACCTCATAAGCCTTTTTACGCTCTTTCGCAGTTACGTTTGTTTCCGGGTCGATAACACTTTCTGATACCTCGCCTATAAAACTCTCTAACGCGTGCGATCCGCCGGCATGGTAAAAACCGCGCGAAATATCATCCGAATTAATATAAACCACCGCCTTTTGCTGTAGTTCTTTATCATGATCCTCCACAAATTCCGTAGACCCTATAAGGCCCGGTTCTTCGCCGTCCCAGGCACAATAAACTATGGTACGCTTAGGTTTCCAGCCGGTTTTAAGCAGATCGCCCAAAGCCTTAGCCTCATCCAACAAAGCAGATTGCCCGCTCAACGGATCATCGGCACCATTAACCCAACCATCATGGTGGTTACCACGCAGTACCCACTCGTCCGGGTAAGTAGAGCCTTTTATGGTTCCTATAACATCATAAGCGGTTACCATATTCCAATTAAACTCCAGCTTTAAATGCACTGTTGCAGCACCGGGTCCAACATGATAAGTAATAGGCAAAGCGCCGCGCCAATCGGCAGGAGCTACAGGCCCGCCCAAGGCAGCCAGCAATGGTTTTGCATCTTTGTAGCTAATAGGCAATACCGGTATTTTCAATATGGTTGTGGCATCTTTTCTATCCAAACGTTTAGCATTTTCTGTAGCGCCAATGCCGGGTGTTAATGGGTCGCCGGGATAGATCACCATATCCATAACAGAACCGCGTTGTACACCGCTTTCGTTTTTAAAGGCTCCTTTTGGATACACATCGCCTGCATAATAGCCATCATCTTTCGGGTCCGAGTATATTATACAGCCAATAGCACCATGCTCATAAGCCACCTTAGGTTTAATACCCCGCCATGATTTACCGTATTTAGCAATTACTATTTTGCCCTTTACATCAATTCCCATAGCGGCTAATGTTTCATAATCATCGGGCAAGCCATAGTTTACAAATACCAGCTGGCCGGTAACATCGCCATCGGCACTCCAGGCGTTATAAGTTGGCAGCTGCCCGGCCTGGCCCGATGTTGGGTCCTCAGCCAATACGTTTTCTTTTAATATAGCCGTATACTTTGTTGGTCCGGTCATTTCCAGTACCCGTATTTTAGGTGTTGGGAACAATACTTTATAGGGCTGTAAATGCGCATCGAAACCATAGCTTTTAAACTTTGCCAATATCTTTTCGGCAACCACTTTACCTCCCGGCGATCCTAAATGGTGCGGATATGCAGAGAGATCTTTTAACGTTTCGCCAATACGTACAGAACTGATAGACTTATCAAACTGCTGCTCGGTTTGCAACTGTTTGGCTAATGACGCGGGGGTAAACCCCATTAATGCTTTTTGCTGCGCCTGCGCACAGGTTGCTATAAACGTTATGGTAAATAAGGCTAAAGATCTCTTCATTTATGCGGGGATTTTTATGTGCTATTAAATTAGGTTTTTTTTGTGAGAAAGTCAAATGAGATGAGTGCCCGGTCGGCGCGGCGATGACTAACCCCGACATCGCTTCGCTTGTCGACCCTCTCTTCCGCGAGCGGGAAAGAGGGTTGGAAAGAGTTTATTTATTATTGAGGTGTTTATAAATTGTATTGATCACGGCTTCTGTATCAGTTATTATTTGATCGTTTTAGAGCCTGTTTAAAAATAGANNCGCTTCGCTTGTCGACCCTCTCTTCCGCAAGCGGCAAAGAGGGTTGGCTACTTTGAGATTTGACAACTTTTTAAAAGTTGTCAAATTTATGTACACAAAAATAACAAACCCTCTTTTCGCCAAAGGCGAAGAGAGGGTGGTCCAGCGAAGCGTAGACCGGGTGAGTCAACGCGTTAAGGCAAACGCCATAAGGCATAAAACGATCTCACCCAAAACAATAAAAACACCATTGTGTTAAAACAACTACACTAAAATAGCAAACTATGCAATGGTCCGGCGGTAATGAAAGTAATGATGTTGAAGAAGGAAGCAGCAGCGGCGGTGGTCGCGGTTTGTTTTTTGGCGGAGGGATATTGGGGCTTATCGGCGCGGCCATTTATCTGTTTACGGGGATTAACCCCAGTCAGCTATTTAATTCAAGCGGCAATAATTCGCAGCAGATAAATACCGTACCCGGTGGCGGGCAGGAAAGCCGCGACAAACAATTTGCCCGCGTAATTTTTGAAGGAACAACCGTAGTTTGGGACAGCCTGTTCCATACTATGGGCCGGACCTATACGCATCCCATATTGCATTTATATACTGACGCGGTTGATGCCGCAGGCTGCGGTTATACCACATCGGCAACCGGTCCGTTCTATTGTCCGGCAAACCAGCGGGTATATCTTGACCTTTCTTTTTTTGATGAGCTGCAAAACAAATTCAGCGCTCCGGGCGAATCGGCGTGGGCATACGTAATAGCGCACGAGGTTGGTCATCATATTCAAAACCTGTTGGGCGTGTCGGCAAAAATGGATGAGGCTCGGCAAAATTTAAGCGAAACGGCTTATAACAAGCTATCTGTTAAATTAGAATTACAAGCCGATTTCTACGCCGGGGTGTGGGCGCATTACGAAGCATTGAATCATCATAACAACATTGTAATTGAACGGGCTGATATTGACTCGGCTCTTACCGCCGCGCACCAGATAGGCGATGACCGCTTGCAGCAGAAATACCAGGGCCGGGTTTCGCCGGATAGTTTTACTCACGGCACCAGCGCGCAACGTATGTATTGGTTTAAAAAAGGTTATGATACCGGCGACATTAACCAGGGCAATACATTTACAACCAGCGAACATTTTTAAAGATCATGGATCTTTTTTCTACCGAAGGGTATAAATATAAGCTGGAAGATTTTTACGATAAGAACCGGAAATAGCTATTTGTTATTGCTTGTTTAAACAATATGCGTTTTCTTTAGTTAAACTATAGCTTAATAATTTAATTTAGCTACATGGTTATCAACAGGAAATATCAGCCCTTTTATCTATTATTTATTGCCGTTTTAATAGCGTCCTGTTCGCCAAAAGTTACTGCTGTAAAAACTAACTCAGCATTAAATCCCGATAAAACAACTAAAACTAGCTCTCTCCCAGTAATTAGGGGGCCGCATTTTAGTACGGATAGTATCTATACTACCAAAACAGATTCATTACTCGGCATTGTTAAACAGCAACAACCTGTCGTGCTGATGGATAGCACTGGGCTGATAGCCACACCATCCGAATGGGTTGGCTCGGTTAATTTTGGGATCCGCAAGGCTAATTATGTGGTAATACACTTTACCGCGCAGGATTCTATTCAGCAAACTATCCGCACCTTCACCATAAAAAGTACCGAGGTAAGCGCCCATTACGTAATTGGTAAAGACGGTAAGGTTTATCACATGGTTAATGATTACTTCCGCTCAAACCATGCAGGCATTGGTAAATGGGGCAGTGTTACTGATATGAACAGTATATCATTAGGAATAGAAATTGACAACAACGGCAGTGAGCCATTTAACGATGCCCAAATAAAAAGCCTGCTGCTTCTATTAGCTCAATTAAAAAAGGCTTACAACATACCAACTGCAAACTTTATTGGCCACCAGGATTTTGCACCAAAACGCAAGCCCGACCCCGGACCATTGTTCCCCTGGAAAATATTAGCGGCAAATGGTTTTGGCTATTGGAGCGATGACGCACTTGAACTGGCCCCGCAAAACTTTGACTACAAAACAGCCCTGCGCCTTATAGGATATGATACCACCGATTTAAACGCCGCCATAATAGCCTTTAAACGCCATTTTGTGCAGGATGACAGCACTACCCAATTAAGCCAGTTGGATTTAAATGTATTGTATAATTTGTACCAGAAATATTAGTTTGAAGTGCGCAGTTGGCGGTTTGCAGTTACAAGATCGAACAAAGTCATCAGTTTGCAGATTTTTACTGCCAACTGATAACTAAAAACTGCCAACTATTTCTTAGCCCACCCATCCTTCAAAGTCACCGTCCTGTTAAACACCAGCTTATCAGCAGTTGAATGCTTATCCAGCGTAAAGTATCCTTTACGGATAAACTGGTACCCTTTCCCTGCTTCGGCGTTAGCAAGGTCGGCTTCTATATAGGCGGTTGGTAATATTTGTAAGCTATGTGGATTTAAATAATCTTTAAAATCGCCATCCTCGTTAGATGGGTCCTCTACCTGGAACAAGCGATCATATAAACGCACTTCAGCAGTTTTAGCGTGTGGTACACTTACCCAATGGATAGTGCCTTTAACGTTGATCCCGCTGGTATCATGGCCCGATTTTGATTCGGGGATATAGGTACAGTAGATCTCCGTAACGTTACCGTTGGCATCCTTTTTAAAGTCCTCGCATTTTACAATGTAGGCGTTCTTTAAACGCGCCATCAGCCCAACACCTAAACGGAAAAACTTTTTAGGCGGCTCTTCCATAAAATCATCGCGTTCTATCCACAACTCATTGCTGAACGGGATATCCCTGCCACCATCGCCACCTTCAACTTCGGGATTGTTTTCGCCATGTAAGGTTTCGGTTTGCCCTTCGGGATAATTGGTGATGATCATTTTAATAGGATCAAGGACTGCCATACGGCGCCATGCGGTTTTGTTCAGGTCCTCGCGGATACAAAACTCCAGCAGGCTAAAATCAATCATGTTCTCGCGCTTGGCAACACCAATACGCTCGCAAAACTCGCGGATAGAAGCAGCGGTATAACCACGGCGGCGTAAACCGCTAATGGTCGACATCCGCGGGTCATCCCAATCCTCCACATGTTTCTCGTTTACCAATTGCATTAGCTTACGCTTACTCATAACCGTGTAGGTCATGTTTAAACGGGCAAACTCATATTGTTTAGACGGGAATATATTTAATTGCTCAATAAACAGATCGTACAATGGCCGGTGCGATACAAACTCCAGCGTACAAATAGAATGTGTTATCTCCTCGATGGCATCAGATTGTCCATGCGCGAAATCATACATCGGGTAAATGCACCAGGCATCACCGGTACGGTGATGGTGGGCATGTTTAATACGGTACATCAACGGGTCGCGCAATAACATATTTGGCGATTCCAGGTCGATCTTCGCACGCAATACTTTATCACCATCCTGGTATTTACCGGCTTTCATAGCTGCAAATAGTTGCAGGTTTTCTTCTACGCTGCGGCTGCGATATTCATTTGGCGTACCCGACCCAGTTGGGGTGCCTTTTTGGAATGCTATTTCTTCGGCTGTGCTATCGTCAACATAAGCCAGACCTTTTTTTATCAGGGTTACTGCAAAATCGTATAGCTTGTCAAAATAATCAGACGCGTAAAGCTCTTCGGCCCAATCAAAGCCCAACCATTTTACATCTTCCTTGATACTATCAACGTATTCGGTTTCTTCTTTGGTGGGGTTGGTATCATCAAAACGCAGGTTGGTTTTGCCATTGTATTTTTTTGCCAGCCCAAAATTTAAGCAGATGGACTTAGCATGCCCAATATGCAAATAACCATTAGGCTCTGGCGGGAAACGGGTTAATACCCGGCCACCGTGCTTGCCTGTAGCTATATCTTCTTCAACTATCTCTTCAATAAAATTTAATGATCTCTCTTCGCTCATGGTGGGTCAAAAGTAGGGTTTTTAAGCGAAAGGATAAAGCATTTTGTCATTGCGACCGAAGCGTGGCAATCGCGAATATTGCATCCTTGCGATTGCCACGCTCGTTCCTCGCTCGCAATGACAAATTAGAAGTTTGCAGCAAATTCCTTTGCAAAATCTGCCAGTTTAGTTTTACCTAAAACCGGTTTGTTCTTAAAATAATCTTCAAACATTTTACCGCTACGTACAGAGGTACCCATTTCGGTGTAGTTAGTGGCTATTTCTTCGGATAAACCGGCACCTACTGCCCCTGCGATATTGTCGGTATCAGTAAATTCTATCCATGGCAATTCGGGCTTGCCTATGGCGCTGCCTAATGCCCTGGCTACCTCGCCGGCAGTTTTTTCGTCGCTGGCTATGTACCGCACGCTTTTGCCGGTAAAGTTGTTTTGCAGTTCTTCGGCCGCCACGGCAGCAATATCATCTGGATGAACCAATACCATTGGTGTATCAGCTCCAAAATTGCTACCTATAATATTGGCATGTTTTATCATATCAACATTGGCATAAAAGTTTGTGTAAAAGAAACCCGGGCGCAGGTGTTTTACGGCAACGCCATCCAGCTTGTTATAAATTTCTTCAACACGATGGATCCCCGTAACCGGGCCGGTACCATCCTCAAGGTGAGCGCCAATGCTACTTAGATTTACAATTTTTTTGACACCGTTAGCGGTAATAGCTTCGGCGTAATTTTGGCCGATACCCGCTATGTAGTTTTTCCACTCCTTTGCGCCAAAATTTGGCGGCACCATGGTGTAAACGGCATCGGCACCTTTAAAGGCTTCGGTTAAAAAGGGCACATCGGTTACCTGGCCTATGGCAGGGCTGGCGCCTAGTGTTTTTATTTCATCGGCACGGTCTGCACTGCTGCTGATAACGGTTACATCGTGTCCTGCTTTTACTAAAATTTCGGTCAGTGGTTTGCTGATATTACCTAATGACCCTGTGATTGTGATTTTCATAATTCTTATATTTTTTATTTGACAGGACAAATGTATATTTGTACTTACTTTTTTACAAGTACTTACCCCAAAGTATGTATAGACTATGACAGCGATAAAAGAAAGCTCGACCCAAAATATGAACAAAAACATTGCCGAAATGCATTGCCCGGTAACTTATGTAATGAACCGTATAGGCGGCCACTGGAAACCCATCATCATGTATCAATTGATAAACGGGCCCAAACGATATAGCGAACTAAAGCGCGCCATACCCGCCGTTACCGAGAAAATGCTGATACAACATTTAAAGCAATTAGAGGCCGATAAGCTCATCATTCGCAAGGCCGAGCCTGTTGTGCCGCCATTTGTTACCTATAAACTAAGCGCATCGGGTCAGGAGCTAACACCGGTAATGAATGCCATGGTTGCATGGGCGAAAAAGGATAGCGAAATATTGGCCAAGAAGTTTGGATTGTTGGAAGAAGCTATGTAAATCTGCTATTCTCGTTGAGCATCAAAAGCAACACTAAAACAAACCTAGACCACTATGAAGCAATTGATCTATTTAGCCGTATCAATACAAATTGCCCTGATATCCTGCTCGGGCGGCGGCCATAAGGCGATATCTGTAAAGGATAGTAATGTTATTGTAAATGATACTTTTTTTATAAAAAGAGATATTTATAAAGACACCATAGTCTGTAATATCTTTATTGATTCTAATAAAAAATCAAGTAATTATGGTTGGGTTTGGGGCTTGGATAAGACAGATTCTAACAACGTTAAATATTATATTTCGGAAATCCTCAAAAAGCATTTCGCCTTAAAAAAAATTAACACTTATGGCTTAGCTACAGAGTGGCGGCCTGTTTATCAACTCCATTCAAAATATTATTTATACCAACCATCAGACTCGGGTAACAAAGGCACCCGCATCTTATCAGATTCGTTGTTTATGATCTATTATATGGATGGTTATTCTCCCCAGGCGATTGAATCAGTTACTAAAGAAAACAACTATCTCTTCAAAATTAAACTTCATGATTACTTAAAACAATTAAACACCCCGTCTGATCTGACCATATATGTTATCGACCCTAAAAGTAAACTTGCTATATGGGAGTATAAAACAGGCCCGAGTACCACTTATGAGTTAATGGTGCCTAAAGAAAATGAAAAACTGTACTCTTCTGTCATAATTCATTCCGAGATATCTAAGCAACAGGAGTTCGATTTTGAAAAGGTTGACTATCAAAAACTAATAAACAGGGTAAAAGGCACCGTTCATTAGGATATACAGAAATGTCCCCTATTTGTACCTTGCACTCATTGTTTTAACCAATTACTTTTAGGCTCCTGATTAAATTAAACTATTGATCATCCCAATAGTTCGCTAATGGTCCGGGATTATAAATTCAGGCTAACACAATCCTCCTTCACCATTGTAGGTAACACTTACAACGGCGAGAAAACAATATAAAAAGCAAAAAGCTTCGGAAATAACTTCCGAGCTTTTGTTTTTTAATAGTAACTATTATTCAAATGTATCCGCCACTACCATTATCTTTTTCCCGGGATTTTCTTCTGTTTCAAAAACAAGCGTGATCTTTCCGGCAACACCCGTGATAGTTATGGTACAGTTGGATATTCCGGAGTACGTTG
>DHIR01000221.1:7507-7765 GCA_002403905.1 Mucilaginibacter sp. UBA4741 | reverse complement strand
TTTCCACGTTGCTTTTTCACTGGCTATAATTTATATTATTATTAAAAGAATGACGGGTAAAGGGCCGCTTTGGGTAAAATAAATAAACTATTCTACTATACAAGCCTTCCTGGTTAAGATCAGGGAGGTTTTTTATTTTAATACGCTGTGGAAAATTTGCAACTTCGGACGATTATGCTTGTTGTTTGTTGTTTGCAACTACACCCGATAGTCTAAAGACTATCTGCATATCGATTCGAAGTCAGAGACTTCGAACAG
>DHIR01000221.1:0-7246 GCA_002403905.1 Mucilaginibacter sp. UBA4741 | reverse complement strand
TTCGAAGTCAGAGACTTCGAACAGCGCAGAGACAGCGATCATGAGCTATTTTAACTTTTACTACTATAACCTCATTTAAAAACTTATTTGTATTTTCAAAGATTCTGAAACCTAATATTAATACACCAAATGGCATTACCCGATAAAATAGATATAAGTCTTAATCAGAACGTATGGATGTTAATAATATCTTTAGCATCACTTGGAGGAGGCGAATATTTTAAACTAACAAAACTTACCTGCTTTTCAAATTATTTATGTTGGCTCAGCTGTTTATCAATTACAATAACAGTGGTCGCTTACACATATAATTATGTTAAAAATAAATTTAAATAAGTTATATCTGCTTAAATAATCAATAGGGAAAATACTTTATCAAATATGGCACGACCTCCTTTTAAATATACATTAATTCTACTTCTCATTTCTGTTACCGGTGTGACACATGGACAGACAAAGAAGTCTAAAAAGGAGATTGAATCTAAAGTAAACGATATTTACTTAGAAAATTCTGTGTATGTAATGACGGTACAACCGATAATGAATAGTGATATAGAAAAGAGTTATAAAATTAAAATACATAATGGGTCCAAAAAACAAATAGTCGCTTTAAATCTTTGGTTAAATTATAATGAGCTATCAAATAATGCGTTCGATGGTGGTAATTCAAAATGTTATTTATCGAAAAAAATCAAGCTATCAATTAACAAAAAATCTAATAAAACATATATATTAAATGAACAACATGACCTTTTAGAATGTGACAACACTCCTCGAATTGATATAACAACAATTGTCTATTCGGACGGAACTTTTGATGAGTATAAAAATGGCATAGATGGTTTTTTTAAAAGAAACGCCGAAAAAGATAAAATCAGAAAGAAACTATTACTCAAAGCTGATTGATATAACCTTAACCAATCTCCTGCACCAACTCCACCAACACCCCACCCGCGCTCTTAGGATGCACAAAACAAACCAGCTTATTATCAGCGCCGCGCTTAGGCTCATCGCTTAACAAAACAAAACCTTCGCTTTTTAACCGGGCCATTTCGGCTACAATATTGTCAACCTCGAAAGCTATGTGATGGATCCCCTCTCCTTTTTTGGCTATGAATTTGGCTATGGGGCTGTCGTCTGCGGAGGCTTCCAGCAGTTCTATCTTATTGGGGCCAATTTGCAGGAACGCGGTTTTAACGCCTTCGCTGGCTACGTCCTCGATCTTGTAAATGGTGGTGTTTAATAGTTTTTCATACAGGCTGCCTGCGGCTTTAAGGTCGGCTACGGCAATGCCAATATGTTCTATTTTGTTCATGAACAAATATGGTAAATTAATTTATAAACAAAATTACTTCGCTGCCGCTTCGTCAATCTTGACCGGCGCACTCGTTGCCGGGTCAACAGCACACGGATAACCAAACAGACAACGCGCTTTTATCATGGTGGCCACCTCGGCAGGTACGTATTGCTCCCAGCCTTCAACACCTTGTTTTATCAGCTGTAGCACAATATCTGTTTGTACGTGCAGATTGTTCTCGTTATAGTGACGGATGTCCTCTATCTTGTTGTTCGCTATCAGGTAGCGGTACAGGTCTATTAAATGCGGGGGCGGGGAAAAGCGCAGGCAATTCATGATCATGCCATTGCGCAGGGTTGGGTATATAAACAGCTTTACTTTACGGCTAAACAGCGTAGCAAACGACTCCAAAATACCACCCGGCAAATCCGTATAATGTTCTTCGCCAAAAATATATTCCAGGTTGGGATAACCCAGCACCACGCCCATTTTAAGGCTGGTGATCTTTGACAGGTAGGCCACCAATTTATAATACTCGTGGAAATTGGATATCAATACAGTTTGACCTAATGAGCAAAGAATATCTACCCGCTCAAGGAAATCCTTTTCGTCAATTTCGGCATTCTCATCGGCATCCCGTTCTTTAAGTGACTGTAAGGTAAGCTCACTTATTACGGCTACGTTTTTTTTATCTACATCGGGTTCCTGCTTAAATTGCTTTACACCGGTATTAAGCATATCCATGTGCAAATTAATAATTGGCCGGAAACGTCCGCGGATAACTACAATATGCTTTTTATATAACGCTTCTGACGGTTGCTGATTTTCGCCATCCGGGCCAAACAGGGCCGCGTCAGAGAAACCGTACTTAACCAAATGCAAACTCATCAATCGGTTGTCAACCTTTTCAAAGTCGGGTCCGTCAAAGCGGATCATATCAATCTGTATGCGGTCCTTAGACAGTTCATCCATCAATGACATCAGGAAAACATTTGGCGTTTCGTGATAGTAAAAGCAGGCATAGACCAGGTTTACCCCCAATACACCTACAGCTTGCTGCTGCAAGTTACTGTCGGTATCTAATAATTTAACATGAAACACCACCTCGTTAAAAGCGCCATTGGGTTTTAATTGAAAACGTACGCCCAGCCAGCCATGGGCCTCGTTTGTTTTATGGTAGTTTAGGGTTGATACCGTATCAGAAAAAGCGAAGAAAGTGGTGTTATCCCCACGCTGCTTGGCTAAACGCTCAATTAGCAAGCTATACTCGTGGCCAAGCATGGCTATCAGGCGCGACTCGCTTACATAACGTTTAACTTTTAGCGCGCCATAAATAGCGTCAGACACGGTCATGTCATAAGCCGACATGGTTTTGGCAATAGTGCCCGATGACGCACCGGCTTTGAAAAAGTTTGCGGCAACATCCTGCCCAGCGCCTATCTCGGCAAATGAGCCATATATCTCAGGATCAAGGTTAATGGCAAGGGCTTTTTGTTTTGTGCCAATATCTTTATTATAAGTGATATTCATACACGTAGGTATTTGTAGTTTACTGTTGCCATTATCATTATTAAGATGCCTTAAAAATACGATATTTTTAAGGATTTGGCGACATGTTTGTAAAAAAAGCAAGTATCTTAATTACAGGCAAAGTAACGGCTTGTTTGTCAGATATCTATTTTTTAAATCATATCAGCTGTAAATTATTAGTTTAATATGACCATTTATCCTTATATTGAATGATTTTAAATAAAAATGTTTGCATATCTTTGTACTATTAATATATTAAAGTATGAATATCCCAATTTACCTTGATAACAACGCTACAACACCCATGGATCCACGGGTACTGGAAGCTATGATACCTTACTTTACACAAAAGTTTGGTAACGCGGCTAGCCGTAACCATCCGTTTGGCTGGGTAGCCGAAGAAGCTGTTGATTACGCACGTGAGCAGGTGGCTAAGCTAATTGGCGCCAGCGAAAAAGAAATCATCTTTACATCAGGTGCTACCGAATCTGACAACCTTGCTATAAAAGGTGTTTTTGAAATGTATAAAGAAAAAGGTAACCACATTATCACCACGGTTACCGAACATAAGGCTGTATTAGATGCCTGCAAACATGTTGAAAAAATGGGTGGTAAGGTTACTTACCTACCAGTTCAGGAAGACGGTTTGCTTGATCTTGCTCTATTAGAAGCTGCCATGACCAACGAAACTATTTTAGTATCGGTTATGTATGGCAATAACGAGATAGGCGTTATACAACCTATAAAAGAAATTGCCGCGATTGCCCATAAATATGGCGCATTGTTTATGACAGACGCTGTACAGGCAGTTGGTAAAATACCGGTTGATGTTAATAAGGACGGAATTGACCTTTTAGCATTATCGGCACATAAATTTTACGGGCCTAAAGGCGTTGGCGCATTATATGTTAGGCGTAAAGGACCACGTGTTAAAGTTACCGCGCAAATGGACGGTGGCGGCCACGAACGCGGTATGCGCTCGGGCACGTTAAACGTACCGGGTATTGTTGGTTTAGGTAAAGCTGCCGAACTTTGTATGCTTGAAATGGAAAGCGAAGCTAAACGCTTATCGGCTTTACGCGATAAATTACAAGCCGGGTTAACTGTATTGGAAGAAAGTTATGTAAACGGAAACGTTGAGCATCGCTTACCCCATGTAGCTAACATCAGCTTTAAATATGTTGAGGGCGAAGGTTTGATGATGGCGATGAAAGATTTGGCTGTATCATCAGGATCGGCTTGTACATCAGCATCGTTAGAGCCATCATACGTATTAAAAAGTTTAGGCTTATCTGATGATTTGGCACACTCTTCGATACGTTTTGGTTTAGGTAGATTTACTACCGAAGAAGAGGTTGATTATGCTATTGAAGTAACCAAAACAGCGGTTACCAACTTACGCAACATGTCGCCGCTTTGGGAAATGTTTAAAGAAGGCATTGACCTTGACTCGATTGAGTGGGCAGAACACTAAGAAGGATTTCGAATATCGAATTTTCGATTTCGGATTTATATAATTTACAATAAAGAGTTTTTGACTTTTTAATTTTGACTTAAAAATTAAATAAAATGGCATATTCAGATAAAGTAATTGATCATTACACCAACCCGCGCAACGTTGGTACCTTAGACAAAAGCAGTCATAAGGTAGGTACCGGCTTAGTTGGTGCGCCAGAGTGCGGCGATGTTATGCGCCTGCAAATTGAAGTTGGCGATGACAACATCATCACCGATGCTAAATTTAAAACTTTTGGCTGTGGCTCGGCTATAGCTTCATCATCATTAGCTACCGAGTGGTTAAAAGGTAAAACTATTGACGATGCAATGAAAATTGACAATATGGATATTGTTGAAGAATTAGCATTGCCACCGGTAAAAATTCACTGCTCTGTTTTGGCAGAGGATGCAATTAAAGCAGCTATCAATGATTTCCGCGTTAAAAACGGCATGGAAGCAATTGAAAGCGAAAAAGCACATCACTAATTAGAATCAAGAAATAAGAGTCAAGAATCAAGACGTCTGCGTTTTATTTCTTGACTCTTGCTTCTTGTTTCTTGACTCTAAAAGAAATGGTAACTGTAACTGATAAAGCAAAAAGCAAAGTAGAAGACCTGATGCGTAATTCGGGGCTTGATGCTTCTTATTTCCTGCGGGTTTCTGTTCAGGGTGGAGGATGTTCGGGGTTATCTTATAATCTCGACTTTGATAACGAAGAGAAAAATGGCGACCAATTTTTCGAGGATAAAGGCGTACGTATGGCTTTGGATATGAAATCTTTTTTATACCTGGCCGGTACCGAGCTTGATTTTTCGGACGGGTTGAACGGTAAAGGTTTTAATTTTCATAACCCTAATGCCAGCCGTACTTGTGGTTGTGGCGAGAGTTTTTCTGTTTAGGATTACACTGATTTCAATATTTGATTGCACCGACTTTGTGAAAACAAGGTCGGTGTTTTTGTTTGCATACATATCGGTGAAATCATAACTCAATCAGTGTAATCAAAAAAAATAAATGTTAGCTTTGTTTCTCTTATAAACCTGATTATACATAAATGAACCAAGCAACTGAGCGCCCAACCGTACCCAGCCTTATACGTTATTTAGTAAAACACATCCACCCGGATACGCATAACTTTTTGTCGCACAAAGTGGGCGATGAATGGGTTGATATAACCTATCGCGAAGCGTTAGAAAATATTGATGCTATATCGGCCTGGTTCATAGATATCGGCATAAAAAAAGGCGACCGGCTGGCACTTATTATCGAGAACGGCCCTGACTACATTTATTACGACCAGGCGTTACAACAAATTGGCGCGGTTAATACCTCCATTTACCCTACCCTTACCGAAACAGAGATAGAGTATATTTTAAATGATTCAAGCGCGCGTACCATTATTTGCGGCAATCCGTTCTTGTTTAGGAAAGTATTGAAGATAGCTAATAGCTGTCCATCCATAGAGCGTATTATCCCGGCTTTTGATGATTACGAAAAGTACCTGGAGAAGCAACGGCTAAACGCCGGAGTAATTGGGTTTAAAGAATTAATTAAAATCGGATTTGCTTTGGTTGATAAACACCGATCGGCTCTTAATATAGCACGTGAAGCTATTTTACCATCTGATCTTTCCTGTTTGATCTATACATCGGGCACGACAGGTACTCCTAAAGGTGTAATGCTTACGCATAAAAACCTGGTAGAGAATGTAAGGGTTAGCTTGTACCAGATACCTATTATTGAAAAGACGGATATATTCTTGTCCTTCCTACCCCTATCGCACGTATTTGAGCGTACAGCAACTTATCATGTTTGCTTATACTCGGGCGCTAAAATAGCCTTCGCGCAAAGCCTGGAGCTATTGGCCAAAAACATGACCGAGGTTAAACCAAGCGTTATGAATTGCGTTCCGAGGCTTTTAGAGCGCATCCACGACCGGGCCATGAAAAACGGCACCAGCGCGGGCGGCATAAAATCAAAGATATTTTTGTGGGCCTTAGAGATTGGCCGCAAATACCGCATAGCTAATGAGGATGGCAAAAAATCGGGCTTTATATTAAATGCTGAACATGCATTGGCCGAGAAACTGGTATTCAGCAAGATAAAAGAGCGTACGGGCGGTAACTTAAAGATCATGCTATCAGGCGGCGGCGCGTTACCTAAAAATATCGGTGAGTTTTTTGGCGACCTGGGTATAAAAGTACTGGAAGGCTTTGGCTTAACGGAAACATCGCCGGTTATGGCGGTTACCGAATATCACCGCCAGGTGTATGGTACCGTTGGCCGTATTGTGCCGGGTATTGAAGTAGCTATACAAAATGTAGATACCAAAGAGATATACACTATACAAACCCACGAATCATTTAAAGAGAATTTTCAGTCGGAAGAGGGCGAGATCATTGTATGCGGGCATTGCGTGATGAAAGGATATTTGAATAAGCCCGAAGAAACGGCAGCGACCATAGACCCGCAAGGCTGGCTGCATACCGGTGATATTGGTCGCTTTTACAAAGGCAACCTGCAAATTACCGATCGTTTAAAAAATATGCTGATAAATGCTTATGGCAAAAACATCTATCCAACTCCGGTAGAAAACACCTATCTAAAATCCCCAAAAATTGAAGGCGTATTTTTATTGGGCGATAAACGCGAATTTATTACCGCGTTCATCATCCCGGCAAAAGAAGCGCTACAGGAACAATTTGGATTAGACGATGCCTATTTTGAAAACCCCGATCCATTTATTGAAGATAAAGAGATCAAAGCATGGCTAAACCAGGACATCCGTAAACTATCAAACGAGCTGGCAAAATTCGAACGTATAAAAAACTTCAAGATCAAACGCAAACCGTTCAGCATGGAAGATGGTGAGATCACCCCTACCATGAAAGCTAAACGAAAGGTAATTGAAAAGAAATATGC
>DHIR01000102.1:5227-7820 GCA_002403905.1 Mucilaginibacter sp. UBA4741 | reverse complement strand
CTGAGGCTATCGTTGGGTTTTTGACTGCCATATAATTAGAATTAAATTCAAAGTTAATTAATTATTCTATTAAATAAGGCGGAAAGCTTATTTTAGGACAAGACACGGCTAAACCTGTCACCTAACCACAAGCCGGAGGCTTGCGGGAGCATTGGGACTGAATTAAGATAGCAATTCGATAAGCATTTTCGAAACTTTAGCGGCTGTAGCAGGTTTTATAGTTCCCGCTTTTCGAATGATAATACTTTTGTCGGCTGTGAATATCCTGGCAGGCCTGATATTTGAATCAACCGGCAAAGAGCCAACCAAAAAATCTGAAGAATTGATAGCGACGGCGTAATTATCCCTGCTTTGTTTGCTTGTGATCTGGCATAGTATAATGTTCCTCACCGGGTAAATCTGTTAAAACTAAAGCCGGCCTTCTTTTACTGCCTGATAAGTCAGAGAATGGGGAAGGTATAACAACTATATCGCCTTTTACAAATTCTGCCATGCCAAATCTTCTTCGGGAGTTAGCCAATCTTTAGCTAAAACTTTTTCGCTGGCAATATGGGTAACAGGGTTATCGGTTACAGCGGTTGCTTTATCAGCTTCTTCAATAGTGAATGCTATTACTTCTACCTGCTTGCCTACAAAATGCTTTGGCAGCTTAATAGATATATTTTGATTGTCGGGCTTAACTACTGTCCTTATCATAACTCAAATATACAAAAAGCAAAGATATTTATTGGCACAATTGGCTAATTGTAAAATTGTGTCTCTACCGAATGAAGATTAGTTATTAAAGATTGAAGATTAGTTGATTAGCTTGATCTTTAAATTAGTCAACTAATCTTTAATACTTAATCTTCAATCCCCAAATGCCAACTAAGGCACTAAAACCACACGGAAGCCCAAATTGCTGGTGAGGTGGTCTGTGGTTTCGCTGAGGCGCACGGCAGGGCGGCAATTCTTCCCGCCGCTGTCCCAGCTACCGCCGCGTATCACCCGGTGAGCGCCCGTTGCGGGGCCCTGCGGGTTTTGGGCAGGGCTGTTTGCATAATAATCCGCCCCAAACCAGTCCTGGCAATATTCCCATTGGTTGCCGGTCATATCGTAAATCCCTAATTCATTGGCCTCCTTTTGTCCTACCGGGTTCGTTTGGTTATTGCCGTTAGCTTTAACCCAAGCTACACTGGTTAAGTCGTTTGAACCACTGTAGGTATAGCCCTTACTTTTATTGCCGCCACGGGCCGCATATTCCCACTCCGCTTCTGTGGGTAAACGATAGGTTTTGCCGGTTTGCGAACTTAACCATTGGCAATACCGGGTAGCATCATCCCAGCTTACATATATTACCGGGTGGTTGTCCTGCGCGGGCGGGCGTTTAACGCCATAACTATCATCTTGCCAGGTCACCCCGTTTGTTTTCTCAAATTTGTTGCCTACACCGGCCCAGCCGTCCTGCTCGGCAGTTGTTTTATAACCCGTAGCCATAATAAACTTTCGGAAATCGGCTACCGTTAACTCATACTTACCCATGTAAAAACTGTTTACTGTTACCCGGTGTATTGGTTTTGCATTATCACCATCATCATTACTGCCCATATTAAAACTTCCGCCTTGTACGTAAACCATCGGGATATTAGTTATGCCCGGCTTCGCCGTTTCGCCAGGTGCGTTTTTTTTAACAGGCCTGGTCAGTGGCTTATTCACGGGGGATACCTGAGCGATACACACGCCAAAGGCAAAAATTAAAATAAGGGTGAGTAAATGTTTCATCATTAAAAGCTTGTTATTTGCCATTTAAGCATGTTAAGCGAAAACTCCGTGATATCGGCGCACACAAATATAAATATATTATAACTCAGTATATTACCGTTATTTTACCCGTTATTACCGTTATTTTACCCAGCTACCGCAAGGTCGCGCTTGTGGCAAATCATACAAGTTAACATAGCCGCGCAAGTAGTAACCTATCGCCTAAACACAAGCGGGACGTATGCGGGGGTCACTTTTATGGCCTGTATTGCTTTTATTAAATTTCTACCCACCATATCACCGGTGCCCGCATTATTGGTTAGGATAACTACCCCTATTTGTTTACTCAGATCTATGCAAACGCTGGCACGGCAACCACCCGTCGCTCCGCCATGTTGTAACACATTTTTATCATCCGGTAAATAATGCCAGCCTAACCCTACCATCAAACCCTGGCTATTAAATGTTATCTGGTGAGTTAATTTTATTGCCGCGCTGAGTGCAGCATCCGGGGTTAATAGCTGCGCCTTTGCATAGGTGATAAGATCGGCTGTTGAGCTTTTTATAATGCCTGCCGACCGGATAGCAGTTAAATTAAAAAAGGGAACAGGCTCAAATAACCCGTTGTACCCCTGTGCCACGTTTTTGAATTTTAAAGCATCAACAAATGCCATTGTTTCATTCATTTTCAGCGACATGGTGATATAGGTGCGGATGAGTTCGGGGTATGGCTTATGATAAATTTTTTCAATCAATACACCCAGCAACCCAACAGCAAAGTTGCTGTATTCGTATTTTACACCGGGCTGCCGTGTTTGTTTAAAATGCTTCAGGAACGAGAACATTTCTTTAA
>DHIR01000102.1:0-4976 GCA_002403905.1 Mucilaginibacter sp. UBA4741 | reverse complement strand
CAGGAACGAGAACATTTCTTTAACTCCAAAATTACCAAAAGGTTGGTTAGCATCTGTTATCATCAATTCGGAACCGTCCGGCATCCGGGGGAAACCGGAAGTATGATTGGCAAGCTCTTTAAATGTTATTTTTTTCAGGTCGGGGTTTTGAGCAACAGAATCGGGCAGGAATTTAGTAATTGAAGTTTCAAGCGTCACCTTTTGCTCATTAACAGCTATGGCAAGCAGCGTTGATGTAAACGTTTTTGTTATGGAACCTATCTCGTATAGGGTATGATCATCGGGTAGCGTGTTGCCCCCTTTTTTACGTTCGCCATAATTATAAAAGTAGCTTTTCCCATTATAAAAAACTCCGGCGCTTATGCCAACATTGCCTTGAGTTTGAATATAAGCAGAAAGAACTTTGTCTGCAACACTATCCAGGTGGGTGATCAGTTTATTATCAGTTGGAGCTTTTTTTTCTTTCACGCCACTTTCTGTATAGCGCTGCATGCCCAGGGCATTGAATTTGCCGTTTTTGTCAAGAGCCCCAAATGCAAGCCGGTAGGTGCCCACGGCATAGAAGTTAACGCCCTTATTGCTTCTCAGGAAAACAGGTGGCGTAAGCGATGTTAACATAGTAATGCCTTCGGCGGAATTTCTCCACCAGGCTGCATTTACCCTGCTTTTAAATTGGTCGCCTGCCAGCATATAAGCGCTGTCGGCGTGTTTATGCCCGATAAGGTTCAAAACCTTATGGATAAGTACATCCGCCTTTTTTTCATCCGCGCTCATAGAAACCGCTTTGATTTCTTGCTGATAAGGAAGAAAATAGAATTTATTTATCTTGTTCTGCTTATCCAGGCTAATAAAATAGTTGAGCGGTATTTTACCATCTGCTTTGTATGTACTCACAGAATCATTGCTGGTTATAAAAGTGACATTGGTTAAAGGCAGCAAACCAGAGATCCTCTCTTTGTACATACTGGCTGCCAAAGTTGGCGTTATATGTTTCCTGAACCCTTCGCCGGTTAACCGGTAAAAACTATCGGGCCTATTTGCATTTAGATAATGAATAGCCAATTTGGCAACGGAATCCGTTTTTTTGTCTAAAACCGCAGACCGGCAACTAACTAAACCGGTTATAAAAAAAATGATACCTGGAACGACGAGATTGCGATAGGTTGCGGTTGACATGGATTGTGTTTAAGAAATACTAAGGTATTGTTTTTTATCAGTATCCCAAGCTGCCCCCGCCCTTGTTGGTCCCGATAGCTATCGGGACCAACAAGTACCAATATTTTGTAAATTAGCAGAATGGCCGGGATGATTGGGGTTGGTACAAAATTATACTTAGGCTACATTTGTTGGTGATCCCGATAGCTATCGGGACCAATAAAGGTGTCGACAGGATCATTAAAAACAAATTAAAATTATAGGTTATGAAAAGTAAATTCAAAAAAAATGGGGTTGGGTACTTATTTGCCATCACCCTGACCTTGCTCCTGCTTGGCAGCAGCTTTACCAACCCGGGTAACAGGGCAGCTAACGAAAAAACGGTTAGAGCTGTTTACACCGCTTACGAGAAAAAAGATTGGAACATGCTGAAGTCCCTTTTCGCTGACGGGTTTACTTTCACCAGCCCGATGGATGATCATATTAATATAAAGGAATATAAGGTAAGATGCTGGCCAAATTCGGCCAACATCAAAAAGTTTGATATTGATAAGCTTATCGTTTCAGGAGATGATGCCTTTTGTAACCTATAATGGCTGGACCAATGACGGCAGGGTATTCCGTAACACAGAGTATTTTAAATTAAAAGATGGTAAAATAAAGGAGTTTGCCTGTTTCTTTGGCCCGGGTATAAGTTTCCCTAATAATAAGGCAAAATAAAGGAGGGTGTATGTTTCTTTGGCGCGCGCGTGCCGCGTGTGCGCCGGCTGCTGAAATTTGCTAATCCCAATCTTCAATCTTTAATAACCAATCTTCAATCAACAGCAAACTGTAAAAAATATGTTGAAATTAAACATATAACCCATAACATTGTAACTTACCCGGTATTAATTCAAAATATATTTTATGATAGCAAAATTTTATAAGCCTATAGCATTAGGTGCCATCTTGATAGGGATAACCACGGCCTGCATGGCCCAAACTGGCCCGCCGGTAGAAACAAAACCGGCCAATAGCGACTATAAACCCGCCTTTGCCGGGCAAACACGTATTGGCAGCGTTAAAACCAAAACGCCGTACACAGCTACCGTTATTAATAGCGAGCTGACGCTGCCGTGGGGTATACATGTTTTGCCTGATGACCGTTTACTGATAAGCAGCAAGCCGGGAACAATGCAAATACTTACAACTGACGGTAAAATTGATAAAACCATTACCGGTTTCCCGCCCGTGGTGTTTGCGGGACAAGGTGGTTTGCTTGATGTGAACATCGATCCTGATTTTACCCAAAACCGCATGGTGTACTGGACCTATTCCGAACCGACCGATGATGCCACCTCTACCCTGGCTATAGCTAAGGGCAAACTATCGGCCGATGAGACCAAACTTGAAAACGTAAAAGTAATTTGGGAGGCAACTCCACATTACAACAAAGGCGGCGGCCAGTTTGGCTCGCGTATAGTGTTTGATAAGCAGGGCAATATTTTTTTAACCTCGGGCGACCGCCAGCGGGATGATATACGCGTTAGGGCGCAGGACCTGAGCATTACCACCGGTAAGATCATCCATATTACTAAAGAGGGTAAACCGGTTGCGGGTAACCCATTTATTGGCAAAGCCGGTGCTATGCCTGAGATATATGCCCTTGGTTTTCGTAGTCCGGATGGCCTTTTTATTAACCCGGTTACCGGCGACCTTTGGGAGACTGAGTTTGGCCCCCGCGGCGGCGACGAGGTTAATTTAATTAAACCGGGCGGTAACTACGGCTGGCCCTATGTTACTTACGGTATTGAGTATAGTGGTAAGCCAGTTTATGACGGTATACAGCAAAAGGAAGGTACTATACAGCCGGTTTACTATTGGGACCCTGTAATATCGCCGGGCTGTATGATGTTTTATACCGGTAATATTGCCGAGTGGAAAAACAACATGTTTGTAGCCGGATTAAGCGGAATGTATATTGCACGCCTGGTTATTGAAAATAATAAAGTGGTGGGCGAGGAGCGTTTATTAGAAGATAAAAGAGAACGCTGGCGCTGCATAGCTACCGGCAAAGATGGTGCTATTTATGCCGGCACAGATAGCGGTAAATTATATAAGATAGCTAAGCAATAGTTAATTAGAGATTAGTTATTTGCAATGTGATGAGAGGGGTGCAGGGGTGTGTTTCGCAAGGCGGCTAAACACACCCCTGCGACCGCACTGTCAGGCGCTCCCCCTCTCAAGAGGGGAACTTATTAGCCTATTAAATCTTTCGAACACTTGTAAATCCGTAACGTTTTAAGTACGGGATTGCAAATTAGTAGTGTTCGAAAGATTTATGGCTGTTTGTTCTAAGAGCCGGCGGCTCGACAAATCTTGTAACGCCGGGTTTTAACCCGGTGAGTATAGGCAACACTCAAAAACAAGTGCCATTGGCACGGCCCATATTTATATTGGCCGAACCAATGGTTCTTTACCTATTTAGCTTGCTCAACTCAACGGATTAAAATCCGTTGTTACCATATATGCCGAGGCTAACGCCTCTCTCCGAGTCCTTTGGACTTATGGTGCTTACTAATTTAGTGGCGATTTAAATAACGTTAGCCGGGGTTATTAATCTTTCGAACACTCCTAATTTGCAAATCCGGACAGCATATTATCGTTTTGTTGATGGCACCGAAACGATAAAGTATTGTTTTAGCATACTTAAGCAAGGCACGGGTAGCCCCTTTCACAACCCTAACCGGATACTCGCGCCAGTATAGGATTGTATTTTAAAATTTTCCTATAACTTTACATTACTACACTTATATAAAAAGCAGTATTATCTTTGAGTCTTTACAAAAATCCTTAACAATAAAAACTATGGCTTATTTAATTACTTGTTCAGGTTCTAAACAATGCCCCATTGCCGGACCCAGTTCATTACAGAATTTATCTTTCCCTGAATTAAATATTCAAAGAGAAGAAATTATAAGATTATCAGAAATCCAATTAGATTGGGAAAGAACTTTGCCAGCTTGGGAATTGTATTCTGGCAATTACAGTAAGTTATATCCCAAAGTATTAAGCATAAATTGGTTAAAACCTTGTGCTGAAATTAAAATTTTATCTGCATTATTTGGATGGATTAAGCACACGGATAGAATACCCTATTACAATCTTCAGATGACAGATAGAATTGGGGCAAATCAGCAAAGAGTATGGATATTTTGGTATAATTTTTATGTTTTACAAAATTATGTTGGAGATACAGATATTGACCTTTTATCCATCGGGTACAGGAAGGCTATCAATAAGACTGGTATCCCTGTCGCTAATGTTCCTAGTGTTAATTTTACAGATCGTGGAGGGCAAAAAGGTAAATGGTTAAATAATGAATTAAGCTTATTGGATTGTTAGCTAAAAAATGATAAATATTATCAAAAAACCTTACTTTTTATGATGATAAATTGAACTAAAATTAATATAGCAAACACAAATATAATATGGTCAACCCATCCAATATTAATATTGGTATCAATATAATTTCCCATAGGGTAACACTTATGGGTAAGTTAAATTCTAAACAAAAATAAAATGAGAGAAGATGACCAAATTCGGTACGAGGAGCACCTTATTAATACGAGAAAAAAGTTGGATGACATTCGCAGGGAGGAAACACTTGAAAACGCTGTCGAAGTCGAAGAGTTTTATCAGAAGATAAAGGATAAGCCAAATGTATTGTCTTCCGAAGATGTGTATGCGCTATGTGATAAATACTTTTCAACTTCAATTTGGAAAGAAAAATATTTTCTAAATCCTCTTCATAGGGATACATTACCAGTAATTTTTGGATT
>DHIR01000298.1 GCA_002403905.1 Mucilaginibacter sp. UBA4741 | reverse complement strand
CCATCACCTCCAATTGGACCTGCATTAGGTGCAAAAGGGGTGAACATAATGGAGTTTTGCAAACAGTTCAACGCACGTACCCAGGACAAACCTGGTAAAGTGTTACCTGTGCTTATTACTGTTTACGTTGACAAATCTTTCGATTTTATCATTAAAACACCTCCTGTAGCTATCCAATTAATGGAAGTATCAGGTTTAAAAGGCGGTTCGGCCGAGCCAAACCGTAAAAAAGTTGCCAGTGTAAACTGGGATCAGGTGGAGCAAATTGCTAAAGATAAAATGGTTGATTTAAACGCATTTACAGTAGAATCAGCCATGAAAATGGTAGCAGGTACTGCCCGCAGTATGGGGATAACCGTATCAGGTACGGCACCCTGGAATTAACAAATTTCGGATTTCGGAATTGCAATTTCGGATTTCGGAATTGCAAAGCTGAAGTAACGAAAAATTAACGTTTCGTGTTAGGAATACTGATTGAGGAAATTAAAAATCCGAAATCGAACATTCGAAATCCGAAATAAAAAATGAATTTATACAAATCAGTTTAAGACAGTGGCTAGATTAACAAAAAATCAAAAAGTGGCGCTCTCCAAAATTGAGGCTAATAAATCGTATACATTACAAGATGCATCATCGTTGGTTAAGGAATTAACTAATGCCAAATTTGATTCATCAGTTGATATAGATGTGCGTTTAGGTGTTGACCCTCGTAAAGCCAATCAAATGGTACGTGGTATTGCAACATTGCCTCATGGAACCGGTAAAACTGTACGTGTACTAGTGCTTTGTACTCCTGATAAGGAACAAGAAGCTAAAGACGCAGGTGCAGATTTTGTAGGTTTGGATGATTATATCGCCAAGATTGAAGGTGGATGGACTGATGTTGATATTATCATAACCATGCCAAGTGTTATGGCTAAAGTAGGTAGATTAGGCCGTGTGCTTGGTCCGCGTAACTTAATGCCTAACCCTAAATCAGGTACAGTAACTCCAGAAGTTGGAAAAGCTGTAACTGAGGTAAAAGGTGGTAAGATCGACTTCAAGGTTGATAAAACCGGTATTATCCATACCTCAATAGGTAAAGCATCTTTCCCTGCTGATAAGATTTATGAGAATGCATTAGAAGTATTGCAGGTTATCTCTAAATTAAAACCATCATCAGCTAAAGGAACATATTTTAAGAGTATTCATATCTCTTCAACCATGTCTCCGGGGATTACAGTAGAAACAAAATCAGTAGCGGGAATTTAATCATGAATAAAGAAGAAAAACACGACCTTGTTCTTGCCCTCTCTGAACAAATGAAGGAATACGGTAATTTTTATATTACCGATACTTCAGACTTAACGGTTGCAAAAATCAACAATATTCGTCGTCAATGTTTCGAAAGCGACATTACAATGAAGGTAGCAAAAAACAGCTTGATTAAAAAAGCTATGGAAGCTGCCGGTGGTGATTACACAGCAATGTTTGATGTATTAAAAGGTTCATCATCTATCCTTTTCTCAAAATCAGCAACTGCTCCGGCAAAGCTGATCAAGAAATTGAGAAAACAAGGTGACAAACCAGTTTTAAAAGCAGCTTACATTGATTCGGCAATATTTGTTGGCGATAATCAATTAGATACATTAATCAAATTGAAATCGAAAGAACAATTAATTGGCGAGATCATCGGATTATTGCAATCACCAGCGAAAAATGTTATTTCTGCACTGCAATCAGGCGGAAACACATTGGCAGGATTAGTAAAAACATTACAAGAAAGAGGTTAATTCAAACACCTAAAAGTTTGATTATTAAAAAACAAAGCATTAAAGTAAAAAAATAATATAATGGCGGATTTAAAAGCATTTGCTGAACAGTTGGTAAACTTGACAGTAAAAGAAGTAAACGAATTAGCTCAGATCTTAAAAGACGAGTACGGTATTGAGCCGGCTGCTGCAGCTGTTGCTGTTGCAGGTCCTGCTGCTGGTGGTGGCGATGACGCTCCTGCTGCTGCAGCTGAGCAAACAGCATTTGATGTTATCCTGAAAGAAGCAGGTGGCTCAAAATTAGCTGTTGTTAAATTAGTAAAAGACTTAACCGGTCTTGGTTTGAAAGAAGCAAAAGATCTTGTTGACGCTGCACCTAAAGAAGTTAAAACTGGTGTAACTAAAGAAGAAGCTCAATCTCTAAAATCACAATTAGAAGAAGCCGGAGCAGTAGTTGAGGTTAAATAAATTAACCACAATACTTATAGCATCAGACTCCGACCATTTTTGGTCGGGGTCTATTGCTGTTTATAAAGGTTTGATAATAGATTTGAGACAGTAGATTTGAGATATGAGATCTTCAGCTGTTAGCAAATTGGCGAATATCAGGCATTAGATTTTAACATTTATCTCGTATCTCACATCTAATATCTCACGTCCAACAGTTAATAAACTAAAATTAAAACACCTTGGCAAACAAAAAAGCACAAAGAGTAAACTTTGCAACCAGCAGAAAGGTACTTGATTACCCCGATTTTCTGGATGTGCAGTTGCAATCTTTCCAGGAATTTTTTCAATTAGAAACAACTTCAGACAACCGTCACAAAGAAGGTTTGTTTAAAGTGTTTGCAGAGAACTTTCCTATTTCAGATTCAAGAAACATCTTCGTACTGGAGTTTCTTGATTATTTCATTGATCCGCCACGTTACGATATACGCGAGTGTATTGAGCGCGGATTAACTTATAGCGTACCACTTAAAGCAAAACTTCGCTTATCATGTAATGATGCAGAGCACGAAGATTTTGAAACAATTGTTCAGGATGTGTATTTGGGAACCATCCCTTACATGACCCCTAAAGGAACTTTTGTTATTAATGGTGCAGAACGTGTAATTGTATCACAACTACACCGTTCACCAGGCGTGTTCTTCGGCCAAAGCCGTCACACTAACGGTACAAAATTGTACTCGGCCCGTGTTATCCCGTTCAAGGGTTCATGGATTGAGTTTGCTACAGACGTTAACAACGTAATGTATGCTTACATTGACCGTAAAAAGAAATTC
>DHIR01000275.1 GCA_002403905.1 Mucilaginibacter sp. UBA4741 | reverse complement strand
GACTTAAACGTATATACCTATATTGGTATTTGCAAAGTATAATAACACTACAATAATTACCATTTCTGATTTCTTTGACAAATACTAATCTTTGCTTTTTTGCGTCCAAAAATAAGTTCAAAAAAACTTAATTTAGTGTTAAACCTTTTTTAAGTTGCTTGTCTAACAAAATATAAACAGGGGGGATAATTAGCCATGAAAAGAATTTATGTAGTGCTGGTAGTTTTATTTATGTCAGGTTTATCAGCCTGTACCAGTTATGATTATTATGTTGCAGGTTTAAATCGTACCAATTTAAGCCGGTACCGCACTTTTGCCTGGATGCCGGCAGCCCGAAATAACAGTAAAGTAAATACTAATATGGCTGCCGATGCAAAAATAAAAGACGCGGCAACTGCATCATTGGTAACTAAAGGTTTAACACTAAACCAACGCGACCCTGATCTTATTGTAAGTTACTCGAGTGTTGTAGGTAAAGGCACCCGTACTTATTACTATCCTGATTATTATGGCGGTATGTATCCGGGCTTTGGTTTTGGATATGGTGGTTTTGGTGGCTGGGGTGGTTGGTATCGCCCATATTATTATGCTTATGGCGCACCATTTATGTATGGTGATTATAACCAGGGTACAGAGCATTACAAAGAAGGTACTTTAATTATTGATTTGATTGACAGGCGCAGCCGCCAGATAGTTTGGCGTGGCTTTGGCGTTGGCGAAGTACACCATAATCAACAAAAAAATATTGATGATCTGCCCGAAGTAGTTGCAGGCGTTTTAGATCAGTTAAGTTTAGCTCCATCATCGGCAGCGCCCGCAGGTGGCCGTGCCGACGGAAGAGCGCCGAGGGGCAGACGAGGTTTTGTTTCGCCTGTATCTACTAAGTCTATATAATATTTTATAATAAAAAAGCCCTGCCAGATTAAAAAATCTGGCAGGGCTTTTTTGTACAATTATTTATGATCTGTTATAATTTAATAAAGGTAGCGCGCCCAACAAAGCTATTATCTTTACTGTTGGTAACGTTTACAAAATAAGTGCCCGGCAATAAATTTACTACATCATCAAGCCATATTGGGACCGTTGTAGTGGCAGTATTTATTATCATACCCATATTGTTGGTAACGGTTATTTTATAGTTTGCCTGTTTGTCGCCTTTAGGTTTTATAACCACGCCCAAAATATATTTTACAGGATTAGGATAAACACTTACGGCATTATTATTAGATGTAAGTATTGATGGAGTATAAGCAAATGACAAAACATCCGAATAACTAACGTTGCCGGTTACATCAATTTGTTTTAAACGATACAGGTTTATACCGGTTACCGGGTTTGGATCAATGTCATTATAAGTGCCCAAATTAGCTGATGTTAAGCTATCCAGGGTTGTAAAAGTATGGCCGCCGTCTATACTGCGCTGTAATACATAGGTGGTATAATTTTCTTCATTTTCCGCAGTCCAGGTTAATGTTATCTGTTTTTTATCCTGCACACCGGTAAAGCTTAATAAATGAACACTAAGGGCAGCATTTAAACGTATAACCAATTTAAACCTGTTTGAGCCAAAACTCGCGGTATCCGAAGTTATAATAGTAAAGCTATAGGTTGGGTTATGCTTAATATCCAGCGAATCCTTTTTATAATTATCCATCAGCCATACATCGTACATGGGCGGAATATTAATGGCTTCGGTCAGGTTTAATTGATAGGTACCGCTGCCGGTAGCTCCTACATTTAACGGAATGGCCTGCGTTTTCGCGGGGAAAGGAAGCTGGTTGAGGGCTAAAGCCGCATTATCGCTTGACCTGTTTGATAAACTTAACACACCGGCACCGCTAAGGTATAAAGCATCCTCATTTGGTTTATAGGCAACAGTGGCGGCACTATTAAAAAGCAGTACAGTTTCATCCTTGTTGATGGAATCCTTTGATAGTTGCAGGCGAAGGTGTTGATCAGTAAATGGCGTTGCCGCGTTTAATAATAAAGTGCCCGGTTGCAATGAAATCTTGGCCGTTTCATTAAATATTAACTGGGGGCTGGCAGCGGTTGCCAGCACAAAAAAACCCTGCCCGCTTGGAATTATATTCGACCCGCCGGGGCTGCCCGATGCTGTACCGGCGGACGTACTTGTACTTGTCCAAACAGAGTAATTTTTTGTGGTTGTATTATAAATATATATAGCATCCCCAACATTAGGCGCATATATAGTATTGGTACTGGTAACATTACCAAAATGTAGATTCCAATCAATTGAGCTTGCATAAGGGTTACCTACCAGGTTAAAGCCCTTAACAGCCCCATTGCCGGCCGCAGTTCCAAAATCCAGGCCAGCTGAACCGGTAACCCAGTATTTTACGATTATTTGCCCCTGGTTTAACGGACCCGTATGGGTGAATGTTAAATTACTTGGAACAGTTGCCGGATTGGTACCGCCGTTGCCCCGGTAAAAATACAGCACCCCGGTGCCTACCGGCAAACTCTGGGTTCCGTCAATAGTTGTCAAACTATATAAATTCGCATTGTTAATTTTTGTAATGGCCCTGTAATTACCCGCCGAAAATGAAGCGTTGCTGGGTGTTACATCATCGCGGTAAAGATAAAGGGTAGGGTTGCCCGTAGCGTCGAACCCACCACCAGCCGCCCCGGTAAGATAGCTTCCGCTGTTAGCGTTTGTGAGGAAAGACAGATCATAAAAACCGGTACCTCCTGCTAATTGTGAATCATTAACCGGCGATGAAAGCAGGCGATAACCCCGGTAGGACGAACTTCCACCGGTTATATAGCGCTGTACAATTACATTGCCCGTAATGCTTGACCCGGCCGGTATGGCTGCTATCGTTGCCGAACCGGTGGCATCGGAGTTTAAGGTTAATATGCCGCCCGTGGCCAGTGTCGAACTGCCGCTCAGGGTTAATGTGCCCGAACTCGCGAGCGAAAACGTACCCGTGCTCATGGTCTTTGTTCCTCCGCCGCTAAATGTAAGGGTCTTAAATTGGGTGCCGGTACCGGCACCACCGGCTAAAGTTTGCGTGGTGCCGGTAAAGTTTACCGGAGTGTTGTTTGTGTTAAAATCAACAAAGTTGCTCCCATCGCTGGTGAGCGAGTTGGTAAAATTACCGCTGACATTTAAATTGCCTGTCGAGGCGGTTTTTATACCTGTGCCTGAAAAGGTTATATTGGTATAGCTGATACCGGTAGTTAGTGATGAGTTGGTTATGGCAGCGCCCGTATAAACAGTTTGGGCCACGCTTCCTGTATATCCAATAGTAACCCCCGTTCCAAAAGTTATCGAATTTGTTCCGGGAGTCCCCAGGGTAGCCAGTTCTGCCGCAGTGCCGCCTGTAAAATTCAAAGTGGTATTATTGCCAATAGCAACGGTGGAGGTATTGCCGGCAAGAGAATTAGTAGTTTGTATACCTGCAAGCGATAATGTGCCCCCGGTTAAACTAAGTGTAATATCATGAAATTTATTACCAGCATGGCTGCTGGTGGTAATGGCAAGACTACCGCTTAAAGTGAGCGTGGTAATTGATGAGGTTAGCGTACTAACATCACTGCTGGTACCAGCAGATATGGTTGTAATATTGAGGTTGGTTGCACTTATTGTGCCCGTACCCGCAAGTGTAGCGGTGAACACCGAAGCAGTTGTGTAAGTAATAGCTCCGTTTAAAGTTAAAACAGCCGGGCTATTTATAGTTAATGACGGTGATGTGCCGCCAACTACACCAATTGTTATAGATGCTATATTATTTGCAGGGGTAGCGCCTACAACCGGCCAGTTGGTAATAGTTCCTGCTGCTACCCCAATTTGCACAATATCAGTTGTTACGGTAGCGCCCGGATAATTAGCCTGTAGTTGGGTGGTTGCGCCAATTTTCCAATTTCTCCCATCGTTCCAGGCAGTGGAGGTACCCCCTGCCCAATCGTAAGTGTTTGCCGCCCAACTAAGTTCAGCGCTCAGCATCAGGGCAAAAAAAGTTAAGCAAATAAGTAATCTTTTTTTCATGTATTAAATTAAATAATGCTTATTCAATTTTTTTAAATCTAATAAGGTATAACTATCTTCACAATGCACGTTTATAATACTCAAAAGTACTAATAATTAGTAACTTACTCTCTCGTCAAATAAAAAAACTTAAAATATACGGGAATATTAAATTATATGAAAATAGTTAATTATAAGACTATTGGCGTGCCGCTAATTTCTTACGATGTAAGTATAATGTGGTAATAATTAAGGCACCCACAGCAAACAAAATAACCCACGAATCAATAGGGCAGCTAACACCATCCGGGTCACCATCGTTGCAAGGCAGTGCGCCCTGGGCAAACAAAGTAACCGTGGTTAGGAGTATAAAAAATAAGCTTAAAATAATTCTCTTTTTCATCTATGTATTATAGCGTATAATCTATAAGCTTTTTTTAATAAATCTATTATAATTTTATAAACGTCCTATTACAGGTTACAATATTGTTTTTAGTATTTATTACCTGTACAAAGTAAGTGCCCGACTATAATTGATTTACATTAGCTATTCCAATCAGGGTTTGATAATGTAGCTTTTTTAACGCAATCTCTGTACTAGTAGCTATAGCTATTTAAACATAATTGCGCGCGAGCAATGAATTTTTTAAATCATTTGGATTTATTTAAGTTTAAAAGCAAAGTGATAGTAGAAAATTTACCCCATAATACGGGTAATGGTTTCCCCGAAAATACACTAATGGGTACCTTTTACGTGTGATTTATTTTAAGTCGGCAAAGTGTTTAATTATTACATTAAATAATCATCGGTAAAAAGTGTTTGTTTAAACAGAAAATTTTATAAAGTGATTTAAAATACAGAACTTGTTACCGGCTTTTAATTACCCAAAAAGTGCAGTTAAAATACATGTATGAATAAATTTTACCGGGGGGCGTTATTGTGCGTTTTGTTAATGATGGCCGGACAGGCTTTTAGCCAGCAAGTGCTGGTTACTGATGCTAAAAAAAAAGAACTTAATAATATTGCCAGGGTAGCAGATAGCAGTTATATAAAAAGCCATCAAAAAGCGCTTTTAATGGCCAAAAGCCGGGGGTGGGTTATCAGTCGGCGTACGCGCAATGGCGGTATGTTTTCATTACAAGGCGTAAGTAGTTTAGGTTTCCCCAGGTATTTAACTACCCATAATAATACTACCGCCGCGGCTACTACGGGTACTAACCAGGTACAACCCGGTGGTTCAACCGTGCTTAATTTATCAGGCTCAAGCGCCTTTTTAAATAACAAACTAGCTATTTGGGATGGCGGTTGGGTATATGCCGCGCATCAGGAGTTTGCCGGTAAAACTATATCTTTTAAAGATACAGCAGCTGTAATAGATCATGCTACCCACGTGGCAGGTACCCTGATAGCTAAAGGGGTTTATGCCCCCGCGAAAGGTATGGCGTTTAATGCATCCACCTTATTATCTTATGATTATAATAATGACGTAGCCGAAATGAGCCGCGCCGCGCCGGGTTTATTATTATCCAATCATTCGTACGGCGATGTGGCCGGCTGGGATTATAATACCCCCCAGGCAAGATGGGAATGGTATGGTTTACCGGGCGACACCGTTGATTATAGTTTTGGTTTTTATGATGCACGCACCCAATCGTTTGATAGGGTTGCCTATAACGCGCCTTACTATTTAATTGTTGAATCGTCAGGTAATAATCGCGGATATCCCGGCCCGGCAGCAGGGTCAACTTATTATGGTTATACAAGCCGTACTAATGGAGCTATCATTAATAAAGGGCCGCGCCCGGCTACCATCAGTAGTAATACCGGTTATGATATTATACCAACAACAAGCACAGCAAAAAATATATTAACGGTAGGCGCTGTAAATCCGCTGCCAAATGGACCATCAAGCGGCTCGGATGTAACTATTGCGTATTTTAGCAGTATAGGGCCAACAGACGATGGGCGGATAAAGCCTGATATTGTTGGTGACGGGGTAAACATTACATCAACAAGCAGCAGCAGCCCTACTGCCTATACATCAGAGGATGGTACTTCGTTTTCGGCACCAAATGTTACCGGGTCTTTGCTGCTATTGCAGGAGTATTATGCGCAAAAAAACAGTGGCGCGTTTATGCGCGCCGCAACCCTAAAGGGGCTGGCCTGCCATACCGCGATTGATGCCGGAAACGCCGGGCCTGATTATATTTTTGGCTGGGGATTATTAAGTATGCCGGCAGCTACCCAGGTTATTACAGACAATAATGGCAAAAGCCTTATTAAAGAAAATACACTGACACAAGGCCAAACGCAAACATTTACCGGCGTAGCATCGGGCAGCGGGCCGCTAAGAGCAACTATATCATGGACAGATGCCCCCGGCATACCAACTGTTGAAGGTACTATTAACAGCCGCAGCCCAAAACTGATTAATGACCTGGATATCCGCGTAAGTGATGGTACCAATACTTTTTTGCCCTGGGTTTTAGATGTAGCCAATCCATCGGCTCCCGCTACCAGGGGCGACAATATTATTGACAACATTGAACAAGTATACATACCTAACGGTACGCCGGGCAAAACCTATACTTTTACCGTTACGCATAAAGGTGCGTTATCATCAGGTTCGCAGGCTTATTCGCTTATTATAACAGGGATAGGCGGTGCCACTTATTGCGCATCGGCCCCCGCGTCAAATGCCGACTCACGCATAAACAATGTCACTATATCAAACATAAACAATACACCTGCTGCTGGTTGTACATCATACAGCGATTTTACTAATCAAACCATGCAGTTGGAGCAGGGTAAAACGTATCCGTTAAGCATTACTTTAGGTACTTGCGGTAGCAATTTCAATAAAGCTGCCAAAGTATTTATTGATTGGGATAGCAATGGCGTTTTTGATGCAAGCGAACTGGTAGCTACCACTAATGTTATAAACGGAACAGGTACTTATACAGCTAATGTTACCATACCAACTACGGTTATACCGGGCAATTATAGCCTGATGCGTGTGGTACTAACAGAAACCAGCGATGCTACGACAATACAATCATGCGGTACTTATGCCAAAGGCGAAACGCAGGATTACAGGGTGCTATTTGCAAAAACAAATACCGATGCAGGCATAACTGCTATTGTTAATCCCGTAGCAACCGGTACTTGTAATGGAACAACAAGTATAACTGTAACTATCAAAAACTTTGGTGCAGGGCCCATCAGCAATATCCCGGTTACAGTGTCGGTTAAAGCGCCTGATAATACAGTAACCAATATCAGCGAAACTTATCAGCCTACGTTAAAACCTTTACAGGAAGATAACTTTACGTTAAGCAATACCTTTAATTTTGTTGCGGGTTCAACTTATACAATTACAGCCTCAACCGCGTTGGCTAATGATCCGTTTAGTGCTAATAACCAAACATCGCAAACAGCGTTGATATTTACATCGGGTGCTCCTAATGCATTAAGCTCGCTTTATTGCACCAACAGTAACCAATATTTATTATCAGGTACGGGCGACGGTACATTGTTCTGGTATAATAATATTGCCGATGCATTGCCGTTTGCTTACGGCAATGCTGTTACTACAGCATCTGCCCCGGTAAATAATACTAGTTACGTAGGTTTAAATGATTTTACCGCCAATGTTGGCCCGGCTACTAAAAATATTTTTACAGGTGGCGGATATAACCAGTTTACACCATCTATAAATGTGTACACAGCGGTACCGGTTGTTATCCAGAGCGCAAGGTTATACATTGGTAATCCCGGCGTAATAACTTTTAACGTAATTAATACCAGCGGCCAAACAGTGGCTACCACCACCATAAACGCGGCCGCTACCCGCTCAAACCCGCAGGCAGGCGCGTTGGCTGATGACCCGAACGACCAGGGCAGGGTTTATAATTTAAATTTATTATTACCCGCGCCAGGTAAATACACCATTACGCCCGTGTATGATGCCAATGTAACACTATATCGTAATAATACCGGCGTAACGGGTTATCCATTTAAAGTTGGTAACCTGTTTAGCATAACCGGCAATGACGCAGTACCAACCACCGGGACCGATACCACTTACTACAAAGGGTTTTATTATTACCTGTATGATATTAATATTAAAAGCGCGGGTTGTGCCTCAACCGCAAGGCTGCCTGTTACTTTGTCAAAACCCAGTATAACACAAGTTGGTAATTTATTAAGTGCAAATACAGCAAACTCAACTTTTGCATCGGCCTATCAATGGTATTTGGATGGACAACCTATAAGCGGAGCTGTAAATAAAACCTATACGGCTTTGCAAAGCGGCAATTACATGGTAGCAACAACTTTAAGTACCGGTTGCCTGGTACAGTCTGATGTGTTTACGTATGCTTTGGCGGCGCTGCATCCTGATGCAAACTCAGAGATTGGCCTAACCACTTTTCCTGAACCGGCAAACAAGCAGCTAAATGTGGCTTTTGTAGTTAAAACAACCGATCAGTTAACCCTATCATTAATAAACAGTAAGGGTGCCATTGTTTATACCAAAGCGCAAACAGCGCTGGCAGGTAATTTTAGCACCGTAATTAATGTTGCCAATTTATCGCCGGGTACTTATGTGCTTAAAACCATGCTGGGATCAAAAATTTATGGGAAGAAGGTGTTGATTATACGGTAAGATCAGTTAGCAGTTTTTAGTTTGTAGTTTGCAGCGGGGTACCTGTCGGCGTCGACTCACCCCGACATCACTTCGTTCGTCGACCCTCTCTTCGCTGCGCGGAAAGACGGTTCGGATAATAAAAAAAAATAAAATAATAACCCTCTTTCCGCCAAAGTCGAAGTGAGGGTGGTCCAGCGTAGTGTAGACCGGGTGAGTAAGCGGCACGCGTTTACTTAAAAACATATTTTATCCCAAGTCCCGGTGCAAGGTCAAAAAATGGGCCGGTAGCCAGCTCAACTCTGGGGTTAAGGTCAAGGCTTACGGCAATAGGCGATTCGGGTATTAAATACTCCAGCCCGATAACGCCATCGCCACCCAATAATAATTGTGGTTTGGTATAGATATAGTCGTTACCACTAAAAGTGCGGTAAGTGCCCGATCCTACAGAGCCAATATGCCCGCCAAATCCATAATAAAATTTAAGAGCAGGCACATTAAATGCTTCCTGGTGAATTTCGTACAAACCGGTAAATACCACCCCGCCCTGCCTGAAACCAAGCAGGCCCTCAAGGGCTATGTTCTTGTCCATAAAGTATTTTCCGGATATGCCGTTTTCATACCCGCCAAATTTTAAGCCGGCGGCTACCTGGTAATCCTGCGCGTTAGATCGCTTTGCGAAAAATAAAAAAGCAAAGGCAATAAGTAAGCTATAAGTAGTGTTTTTCATGATAGTATAACGATGTTTTTTCAATTTTATGGTAAAGACGCCTAAAAGTTTATAAAGTTTAATACTTACCTGCTATTATGTATATGACTACAGTAAGCTTATTGTTTAATAAAATTTACTTACAATTGCGTATCAAAAAAGCTCAAATTTATTTAGATGCCGGCCAATATAAAACACCAGGAAACTATAGATTATTTTTTAAAAATAGTTTGGCAAACCGTTGCAAACCGGTACAATGCGCTGGTCACTGAGTTTGGCATAACGCAATCAATAGGGTATCTGCTAATAAACATTGACGATGAGGAAGGTACCACGGTATCGCAGGCAGCGGCTTTGTTAGGGTTAAAATCAACCAGCCTTTCGCGCATGTTAAATCAACTGGAAAAAACAGGATTGATATACCGCGAATCAAACCAGGGCGATAAACGATCTGTTAAAATATATTTAACCCCGCTGGGTAAAGAAAAGCGCCAGCAGGCCCGTGCGGTGGTAAAACAATTTAATAATTACCTAAACGCCCACATAAGCGAAGAAGATAAGGTTTATCTGACGGATATGCTTAAAAAAATAAATCAACTCACCTTAAATTACAAGCCCGAAAACACTGGCAAATAGTTATTACCGCCGCTATTGCCCTAACAAGCAGCATTATTAAATGTTAAAATATGTTAAGCTGCCGTTTTTGAAATATAAAAGAATAAATTTGCCTTTTGGAAATGTAATGAATAGGGCCGCATTAATTATATTGTTTTTATGTGTGGGTTTTGCCGCTTGTAAAAAAACAACCGAAGGTGGTTTGGCAGGATACAGAGCGCAGGCAGTTATTGATGATAAAATAATTGTCGACTATTTAAAAGCTAACCCAACATTGGTTGCTAAAAAAATAGATACTTCGGGTGTTTATGCTATAATAATAGACCCAGGCAACGGTAATGACCTTTTTACAAATTCGACCCTGGTTACGGTGGGATATACGGGAAGGCTGCTAACAACAGGACAGGTATTTAGCCAAACAAATGATTTTCATCCCTCATTTGTATTAGCGCAGGTAATAAAAGGTTGGCAATTAGGTATCCCCCAAATTAAAAAGACCGGGATAGTACGATTGTTGATACCATCACGTTATGCATACGGCCCAGCGCCCCAACCACAACTTGGTGTGGCATTTGGATTAAAAAACGGACTGCCCGCAAGCGCGGTACTTGACTTTGATATCCAATTGTATGATGTAACTAATTAGAATAATATCGCCCCAATGGGCAAATAAATTATACAACTGCTTATAAAGCATAAAAACCCGCGAGTTAAATTAATATCTACGGGCAATAGGAAACAATAAATACAAATGAAACAAACTACTTTTACTCTTTTATTATTTGCTGTAATAGCTATGGTTTCCTGCCGGAAAAACCAGTACGATCCTACTATTAAACAATATGATGACGATCAAATTAAAGCTTATATAAGTGCTAATGGAATAACCGGGATGGTGCGCGATACATCTGGTATGTACTATAACATAATTAGCCCCGGAACCGATACTGTTATAAAATACCAGGATAACCTGTCGATGGTTTTTACAGTAAAAAGTATAGATGGTGTATATGTTTCTGCTGATACCATAACAAACCATTACGACGGTTATGCGGGCCATTTAACGGGTACTACTTTCCCGGTTGGTGTTAATGCTTCGGGGCTACAGCTCGCTATTCATAATATATTAAATCACCATGGCGGCATAATGCGTTTAATAGTGCCCTCACACCTGGCGTATGGTGTTACAGGCGCAGGCTCGGGCAGTATATCAACTACGGGGCGTATAGCAGGTAATCAAAGTTTGGATTACTATGTCCACATAATTAGCAACCAGGATGCTTATGACCAATTGGTTATAAAAAACTATATGGCTGCCAACGGTTTAACCAATATGACAAAAGACCCGGCGGGCTTTTGGTATCATGTAGACGCACCCGGAACAGGAACGGTGTCAATAGATGATAATAGCACCATATTTGTAACCTATACAACTACATTGTTTAACGGCACGGTTGCAAGTGAAAATAATTCACCCGGCCAAAACTTTGAAATTCCTGATTTAATAAAAGGCGCGCAAATAGGCTTGAAAAAATATGCTACAGCAGGGTCATTACTTACTTTTTTAATACCATCGTCATTGGCATACGGTAAATTAGGAACCAGCATACCACCAAATAGCTGTATTAGGTATGGGGTAAGGGTCGTTAGCGTTGCGCCGTAATTAGTTACTTAATGCCGCTTTAAAAGCTTTTAAACAACGCTCGCGCGCAAAAGCGTGATCAACAATGGGTTTAGGATATGTGCTGAAATCGGTATACTCCGGAACCCATTTTTTTATGTACTTAAATTCCGGGTCAAATCGTTTCAACTGCGCATCTGGGCTAAAAATACGGAAGTATGGCGCGGCATCTGTGCCGCATCCGGCTGCCCATTGCCAACCGCCTACGTTGCTGGCCATTTCATAATCTAACAGTTTGGCGGCAAAGTAACGTTCGCCCCAGCGCCAGTCAATCAGCAAATGCTTGGTTAAAAAACTGGCAGTTAACATACGCACACGGTTATGCATAAAGCCGGTAGTATTCAGCTCGCGCATACCGGCATCAATCAACGGGAAACCGGTTCCGCCCTTACACCAGGTCGCAAATTGCTGCTCGTTGTTTATCCATTGTATACGGTCGTATTCTGGCCTGAAAGCATGGTCCACTGTTTTTGGGAAATGATACAATATCATCATATAAAACTCGCGCCATATCAATTCATTCAGCCAGGTTTTTTCTTGGGCACTATTAGCATCTGTCGCCAATTTGCGGATGCTTACAGTACCAAAACGTAAATGCATACCAATGTGCGATGTGCCTTTTATAGCCGGGTAATCGCGTTTTTCGGCATAATCATCAATAAAGATTTTATAATTTTTACCGGGGATTGGCTGCTCGCTTCTTTCAAACCCCATATCTTTTAAAGTGGGGATGGGCAGGCGCTTTATTTGGAGTAAGTGCTTTAAATATTTTTTTGTAGGATAAGAGCTCAGGTAAAAACCATTCAGCTTTTGCTTCCATTTGCGGCTATATGGAGTAAATACGGTATAGGGTTTACTATCATCTTTTATAACTTCATCCTTCTCGAAAATTACCTGGTCCTTGTAAGTCTTAAATTCGATATGGTGTTTGCTCAATAATTTACCAATTACCTCATCGCGTGTTTTGGCATAAGGCTCATAATCATGATTGGTATAAACAGCGCTAACATTATAGCTTTTTAAAACCGTATGCCATGCTTTTTCAACAGTATCATACAACACCAATAAGCTGCTGCCATATTCCTGTAATTCTTTATGCAGATCAGTTATGGTATCATAAATAAAGGTTACGCGGGTGTCCTGCTTATTGTCTAACTCATCCAGTATCGCCGGGTCAAAAATAAAAAGGCATAACACCTGTTTGCCACTTTTTAAAGCATGATAAAGCCCCGCATTATCATCCAACCGCAAATCGCGGCGAAACCAGAAGATGGTTGTTTTAGCCCCCTCTAAATCTCCCCCGGTAGGGGAGACTTTTAAAGTATTGCGAGTCTTTTTTGTTAACAATATGGTTTTGGCTAATTTATTTAAACTACTATCGTGTTCTAGGTCTTCCGCTTCGCTCCGCTCACCAAAAATGGAACACCTTGTTATTTATAGATATCTTTCAATGCCCAGGTTAAAGTAGGATATTTAAACTTAAACCCGGCATCCTCAATTTTTTGTGCCGATACTTTTGTGCCGCCTAAAATTATAGCGCTCATTTCGCCTAGCAGCAGTTGTAAAACAAAGGCAGGGACTTTGGGTAACAACAAGGGTCGGTACAGCTCTTTCGCAACTGCCTGTGTTAATTGTTTATTGGTAACCGGGTTAGGGGCCACCATATTGTAAACGCCTGTCAGGCTCTCGTTTTCTACCCCGTATAAGTACATATCAATAACATCTTCCTCATGTATCCAGGGTACCCATTGTTTGCCGGTACCTAACGGCGAACCAAATCCAAATTTTATCGGCGCCGCCAGTTTAGCCAAAGCGCCGCCTTTAGCATCCAACACCATACCTGTGCGAAACTTTAATATTTGCAGATCCAAGCTTTCGCCGGCATCAACCGCGTGTTCACATTGCAGGCATACGCTAGCCAGGAAATCTGTGCCCGGTGCGCTTGTTTCTGTAAGCAGTTCATCGCCCCTGTCGCCGTAATAGCCGGCCCCCGATGCGGAGATAATTTTAGTAACCTTATGCTCCTTGCTTTTTAGCAATTTATAAATAAGACCGATGGATTTGGTGCGACTTTCTATGATCTCCTTTTTGCGTTTGTCGGTCCAGCGACCATCGGCTACGCCTGCACCCGCCAGGTGGATTATGATATCAACTCCATCAATAGCGTGTTCGTCAATTTGGCCTGTATGTACATCCCATAGATAAGTATGCACCCGGTTATCATTGTTATTGGGTGTGCGGCTTAAATGACTTACCGAATAGCCTTTAGCTAATAGAAGCCGGGTAAGTTTGGTGCCCAATAAACCTGTACCACCGGTTAATAAAATATGCTTACTCATTACTAAATTTAGCGGGTAAAATTATATATGTAAAGATAACAAGAAAGCGGGGTGGGTGTTTTGAGTCCCCTCTAAATCTCCCCCGGTAGGGGAGACTTTTGCCAGACAATTTTTAAAGCCCTCCCTACCGGGGAGGGTTTGGGAGGGGCTCATTACCCCAATATCTCCTTAATATCATCAGCAGACAGCGACTTAATAAAGCTCTCCTCGGTAGTGATCAACGCGCGCGACATGCTGAGCTTGCGTTGTTGCAGGGCCAGGATCTTTTCTTCGACGGTATCTTTAGTGATGAACTTGTAGATAAACACATTTTTGGTTTGGCCTATGCGGTGTGTACGGTCAATAGCTTGTTGCTCCACAGCCGGGTTCCACCATGGGTCGAGAATGAAAACGTAATCCGCCTCGGTCAAATTAAGGCCCACGCCGCCGGCTTTTATGGAGATCAGGAACACACGCGTGCTTTTATCTTCCTGGAATTGCTTAACCACATCGCCACGGTTTTGGGTAGCGCCATCAAGATACACGTATGGGATATGCTGCTCATCAAAATGATTACGATAGATAGTTAATTGCTTTACAAATTGTGAGAATATCAGCACCTTATGCCCGCCATCTAATACGGTGTTCAGTGTATGCGTAACGCTCTCAAATTTGCCCGAATCACCCTCATAATCCTGGTCTATCATGTAAGGGTGATTGGCTATTTGGCGCAACTTGGTTAACCCCTGCAATACCTGTATCTGGGTTTTGGCAAAGGTGCCGTCCTCCAGACTTTTTAATAACTCGTTGCGGTATTCTGATTTTACTTCTTCATAAACGGACGCCTGTTCTTCGCTCATTTGACAGTAGAACAAGTTCTCTGTTTTTGGCGGCAGCTCGGTTGCTACCTGTTCTTTGGTACGGCGTAGTACAAATGGTTTTATTAAGGCCTGTAGCTTTTTGGCTTTATCCTCGTCCTTTTTCTTTTCTATAGGCGTTACAAACTCATTAATAAAATAGTGCTGTGTACCCAACAAACCAGGATTGATGAACGACATCTGTGTCCATAAATCATTTACCGAATTTTCAACCGGCGTACCGCTCAATATCAGCTTAAACCTTGATTTTAATTGTTTAACCGACTGGAAAGATTTAGATGATGGATTTTTAATATTCTGGCTCTCGTCCAATATCACATAATCAAAAAAGTAGGCTTTAAGCAACTCAATATCTATGCGGCTAATGCCGTAGGTAGTTATCACCACATCATAATTGGCGAACACCTCCGGCGATTTATAGCGGAACGTACCGGTATGCACCATTAGCCTTAATTTCGGCGTGAATTTTTTAGCCTCATTTAGCCAGTTATAGATCAGCGAGGTTGGCATAATAACCAATGATGTACTTTTACCGCCTTCGGCCTCCGTATCTTCTTTATGCTTTTGTAGTAAAGCCAGGGTTTGTATGGTTTTACCTAAGCCCATATCATCGGCTAAACAGCCGCCAAAATGATAGTTCTTTAAAAAGTGAAACCAGTTATAACCGGCCTGTTGATATGGCCTTAAACTGCCCGAAAAATGCTCAGGCATAGCCACTTCATCCAGTTGCTCAAAATCGGTTAGTTTTTGTAGTTTACGGCTCATGGTTACTTCGGCCATTTCGCCGGCCAGGTCGTTTACCAAACCTATGTGGTGGCGTCGCAGTTTAAGCTGATTGCCGCCCTCGCTAAAGTGCAAAAGGTTGCCATATTGCGAGAACCATTTCTCCGGAATAATTGCTATCTCGCCGGATGGCAGCGTAAACTCTTTTTTATGGTTAAGAATATGATTTTTTAACTGGATAAACGGGATACGGTACGGCCCGAAATAAACAAAGGCGTTAATATCAAACCAATCATTATCCTCTTTAACCTCTAAATCTATTTTGCTGGTGCCAAAAACGTAGCGCTTTTGCCCTTCGGGTTGTTCAATCTCAAAACCCAATTGGGTTAGCTCATCATGATGCTGGTTAAGCCATTCGAAAATAGAATGAGCCTGGTTGGTATCATCTTCATTATGTATTACTTCCAGGTTTTGAAATAGAGAAGAAACTGTTTTTAGTCCTAATTCCTCTAATTGAGTTAGCTTGTTTTTTTCCCAGGTTACAGAGCGTTTAATACGGTGAAAGATGTACTCATCGCCTTTACGTTCCATCCGTACAGAAATATGCCTGCCATCCCCGTAAGGGAATATATAACCTGCATATTTAAAATACAATTGTAATTGCGAAGTACCACCCTCCACATATATCGGTTTTAGCATGGGCATCGCCTCGTGCTTTTCGGTATCAATAGTAAAACCCTCGGCATAAACATTATGCTTTTCTATCAGCGGGGCAACAAATTTTTCGAAGTAGGATTGCTCAGACGAGCGCGGGATAGCGATATACCGCTTATTTAAAAATGGCAATAGCTTTTTACCCTCTATCTCTTTATCAAAATGGTAAAGGGTATCGTCCATCAGCATCCAGGCGGGCTGGTTGCAAATGATCTCGGCGTTTTTGAACATGAATTCAATACGCATGCCCTTATATTTAATGGTAGGGAAGTAACGGATCCCCTCCTCGTTTCTGCGGAAATGGAAAAGCACAGAAGCCGGTTCATCAGCAATTTGCAGTTTGCGTTCGGCAGGGTAACCTTCCTTGCTCATTTGGTAAACCTGTTTGTCGCCCAGCAGGTTTAACGCATCGGCCATCTTCTTTTCTATTTTGGGGCGGATGGTATCAAAAAGCTGCTCAGTAAATATCTTGGAAAAAAACTCGGACGGGCGAATAGGCTTTTTATAAAATTTCTTGATGATGTTACCCTGTTCAATTTCCTCTAAAAGCTTAATGAGCTTTAAATCCGTTTCATCAATACAATGTACAAACTCGGTAGCTGTATTTGAAAATAAACGCTGGTAGGTTAAAGAAAATTCGCCGTTGGGGTTTAGCTGAACTATATGTGGTTCAATAACATAGCCTAAATACTCATGCCGGGCTATGGCATAAATTATCTGGCAAGGTTTTGAACTGTCTACTCTTAACATTAGCTTCTTGAAAAAATTTAAGAGAAGCTACATCAACAAAAAATTCAAACGTAAACAGAATTTGCAGTAAGTAAAAATGTTTTGCGTTAAATAATTATTAACATGTTAGTTCAGTTGTTCACAGGTTCATTAGTTCATTGGTACAATGCGTTTTATTTAAAAAGAGCCATCGGCTCGAATTATTTTGTAGCACCGGGTTTTAACCCGGTGGAAATAACAGAACGTGGAATGAGTACCATAGGTACGATACATTTATATGGGCCGAGCCGACGGCTCTCGACTAATTCGTGATTTAAATTCAACGGGTTGAAACCCGTTGCTACAACATTGGCCGAGGCTACGCCTCTGATAGGTTTTTAGAAAATAATATAGTTGTTGTCTGTTGGTTCTTGAGTTTGTGCAACCAGCAGTTGCACAATTTGCTATGATGCCTAAAAATTTTAGTAGAGCTAATAGATGAGCTTTTCTAAAATTCAAAAATCATAGGAAGGTGATCGCTTATTTTCAACCATTCGTCAGCTCCTGAAATATTGATACTTATCCGGTTATTTAAAAATTCCTTGCTTCCAAATATATAGTCAATATGGTATGGCTTATGAATTTTCCTATGCATATAAAATGTAGGCATTGTTTCTTTGCCTTGACTCTCGGCTGTCGAGATATGATATAGGCTTTTTATACCTATTTCATCTAATTCTTTTATCACATCAGAATGGCTCCACCACCTATCCCATTCATCCCAAATAGCGTTGCTATTAAAATCACCGGCTATGATGATTTTTTCAAAGTTTTGCTTATTCACTTGAAGATATTTCCAAAATTGCCCGATGTATCCAAAATTGGGTGAATTGTTTTGATGTGTCCAAACGGCTAATAATTGGAAGTCATCATTTACTAAACACGGCAAAAAATGTTTTACGGTATGATCCTTGAACGCGTTGGTCCAGTTAAGTGGAGATAGTTTAATGTTTGAAGCGGCGAATATACCCAATCCTTTATTCTTGCCGTCTCCAATCCAAAGATGATTATCAGCCCACAGAGAAAACTTTTCATGTAAAACCTCTTTTGGATTTTCACACTCCTGTATTACATATAGATCAGCGTCTAAGCCAATAAGATATTCAAACTTATTCCTTAATGCACCATTACAATTCCATGTTACAATTCTCAATTTCGTAAAGATTTATCAATGACTTAATGACCCAATGAAATAATGATTTATACTTCCACCTCCCCCTCAAAAACCAACACCGCCGGCCCTTCTAAAAAGATCTTAGTAAAAGCAATGCCATCATAATGAAAGCGGATATTGAGATCGCCGCCTAAAACTTTTATGGGGGTTTCTATATTGCCGGTTTGGTTATTGTGTTTGGCCATGGCCAGCGCAACGGCGGTAACACCTGTTCCGCACGCATAGGTTTCGTCTTCTACGCCACGCTCAAAGGTGCGTACAAAATAACCGTTAGCTTTTGGCTCAACAAAATTTACGTTGATGCCGTTGGCTTTATAGGTTTCATTGTTACGTATGGTATGGCCCTCGGTATAAACATCTTTATTAGCCAGGTCATTTGCAAATATTACATAATGCGGCGAGCCGGTGTTTAATACATAAGCATCAGCATCATTGGTAATGGCGCCTACATCAATCATTTGCAGGCTTACCCAATCGCCGCTTTCTGAAATTTTGGCATGGTGCGGGCCATCAACTGCCAAAAAATCAGTCTCGGTGTTGATGATGCCCAGGAATTTGGCGAAGGCTACAATACAGCGCCCGCCATTGCCACACATGCTGCTTGGCTGGCCATCGGCATTGTAATATACCATCTCAAAATCAAAGCCTTCTTTGTTCTGCAAAAACATAATACCATCGCCACCAATCCCAAAACGGCGATCGCATAAATGTGCAATCAACTTTACATTATGGTGATTTACAGCGTTTTCGCGGTTATCAACCAAAATAAAATCATTGCCGGCACCCTGGTATTTATAGAAATGTAGTTTCACAGTATATTATTATAATAGTAACTTTAGTAAGTCAAACCAGGGGCCAAAGCATAAAAAGCGACCTTTAGTTTAAATTTAACATTTTTTAACACAAAACCATATAACTTATGGTTGTATTTATCGTCTATATGGTATTAAATTTGAACTACAAAAATAAGTATAACAAACAGAATTATAAGGAATAATAACATGAAAAGAATTGGTTTAACATTATTAACGGCTTTTGTAGGCGGTGCTATGGCACTTGGTACTTACAAAGTGATCGAAAAGAAGTATGCTGATAACATGAGTTTTGACGATAAGCAAAATGTTTACTTTGCAAGTAATCATTTGTCGTCAGGTATTACATCATCAGCAGGTGAGGTTGATTTTACGCAAGCTGCAGCAGCGGTTACGCCGGCGGTAGTTTACATTAAAACCACTTATTCAAATACAGCACAAAACTCACAGCAGGACCGCTTGCAACAAATGTTTGGCGATATGTTTGGTCAGCGTGGGCAGCGCCAACAAAGCGCTCCGCAAATGGCTTCGGGGTCAGGTGTAATTATATCGCCTGACGGCTATATTGTTACCAACAACCACGTTGTAGCTAAAGCTGATAAAATTGATATCACCACTAATGACCACCGCCACTTTACCGCTAAAGTAATTGGTACAGACCCAAACACCGATCTTGCTTTAATTAAGATAGATGCTACCGATCTGCCTATTGTAAAACTAGGTAACTCTGACGATGCAAAAGTAGGCGAGTGGGTATTGGCAGTTGGTAATCCGTTTAACTTAACATCAACCGTTACAGCGGGTATTGTTAGTGCTAAAGGCCGTGGTATTGGTATTATTGGCCAGGAGAATGATGACCAGGACGAAAATCCGTTTGGCCCAACCAGCAGGCGTTCGCAAGAACCTAAAGTTAAAACAGGTATTGAATCGTTTATACAAACCGATGCCGCTATTAACCCTGGCAACAGTGGTGGTGCATTGGTAAACACTAAAGGCGAGCTGATTGGTATTAACTCGGCTATTGCCTCACATACCGGATCGTACGAAGGTTATGGCTTTGCTATCCCAATTAATTTGGCTAAAAAAGTATTAAACGACATTAAAAAATATGGCGCTGTAAAACGCGGTTTAATAGGTGTTAGCTTTGTGGATTTGAACGAAGTTGGTTCAAGCCCTGAGCTAAAAACCGATAAAACCAATGGTTTATACATCAGAAGCGTAATGCCTGGTGGCGGTGGCGAAGCGGCCGGCTTAAAGGAAGGTGATATTATTACCAAGGTTGAAGGTGTTACCGTTTATGAGTCGTCTGACTTGCAGGAACGTGTGGGCCGTTTACAACCCGGCGATAAAATTAACCTTACTGTCTCTCGCGGCGGATCAGATAAAAACTTTACCGTAACGCTTAAAGCTGAAACTCCTGTAGCACCTACAGCAGTTAACAATCGCTCGACAACAGAGCTATATAACAAAATGGGTGCTAGCTTTATGCCGGTAACCCAGGCGCAAAAAGCTAAGTTCCATGTAAACGGTGGTGTTGTAGTAACCCAGGTGCGCGAGGGTGGTATGTTTGCCGATTTGGATATACCTGTTGGCTCGGTAATAACCCAAATAAACAAACAGCCAATAAATAGTGTTGACGATATTGATAAAGCCATGAGCAATATGAACAGCAGTATACTGGTAATATCCGGCCGTGATGCCCACGGCACAGACTTTACCAATAGATTTTCTTTAAATTAAACATTAGTGATTATGTAGTGAAAAACCTGGCCGCAAGCCGGGTTTTTTTGTTAGCCCCTCCTAAATCCTCCCCGGTAGGGAGGACTTAAATAAGGCCAAAATAAAGTCTCCCCTACCGAGGGAGATTTAGAGGGGGCTTACTACCTTTGCACCCATGATCAGTATAATATTAAAAAAGGGTAAAGAGAAAGCAGTGCTTCATCGTCACCCCTGGGTTTTTTCAGGCGCGATAGAGAATGTTAAAGGTAAACCCGTTAATGGGGATATTGTGCGCCTGGTTAATGCCAAAGGCGATTTTATGGCTTATGGCTTTTATAATGATCAGTCGCGCGTGGCTTTGCGTTTGTTGGAGTGGGACGAGCAGGTTACTGTTGACGAGGATTGGTTTCGTAATAAAGTAGCCATAGCCGTTGCCAGCCGCAGTGAGTTATTAAGCACCGGCGCTACCAATACCTGCAGATTAATATTCAGCGAATCAGATTACCTGCCCGGATTAATAGTTGATAAATATGCCGATCATTTAGCGGTTCAGGTACTAACATCGGGCATTGAAAAAATGATGCCGGTTATTATTGACGAGTTAAGGCGCTTGCTTAAACCAACAAGTATTTTTGATAAAAGCGATGCATCGTCAAGACAGCACGAGGGCTTAGAAACCGATAATGTAGTTTTATTTGGTGATAACCCGCCCGAGTCTGTCGAAGTAAAAGAGAATAACATTATTTACAACATCAATATCGCCGAGGGCCAAAAATCAGGCTTTTATTGTGACCAGCGTGATAACCGTAAAATTGTAGCATCCCACACAAAAAATAAAAAAGTGCTTGATTGCTTTAGCTATACCGGTGGCTTTACGTTAAACGCCCTGCATAACGACGCGGCATCTGTTACCAGTGTGGATAGCTCGGCACCGGCTATTGAAACTTTAAAGGAGAATATCCTTTTAAATAAACTGGATATTAAAAAGCATACTACTATACAATCTGACGTAAACAAGCAATTGCGTGTTTTTAGAGAGAGCGGCGAAATGTTTGATGTTATTATACTTGATCCGCCAAAATACGCGCCATCGCGATCGGCGCTGGATAGAGCCTCCAGGGCCTATAAAGATTTAAACAGGTTAGCAATGTTGTTATTGAATAATGGCGGCCTCCTGGCTACTTATTCGTGTTCTGGCGCCATGAATATGGAAACTTTTAAGCAAGTCATAGCATGGGCGGCTTTAGATGCCGGTAAACAAGTACAATTTATTTACCAGTTTTGCCAACCCGAAGATCATCCAGTAAGATCATCTTTCCCCGAGGGAGAGTATTTGAAAGGGTTGTTGTGCAGGGTGTTTTAGTAGGAGAGTCAAGAGATAAGAATCAAGAGATAAGATAATTATGCGTCAAAAAAACGGCTATTACGTTATGCAATAGCCGTTTTTGTCTTGATTCTTGACTCTTGATTCTTAACTCTAATCCTTAGTCAAACTTAACCGAACTATAATTTGATTTTACGGTAATAACTTTATCATTATTGCCTTTACCTACGTGGCCCTTATAATTTTTTGTTGAGGTATAGCCTCTCGTATTATCAGGTGTTTTGCTGGTAACGCTTGTGGCGTTACCATACAAGAAATCGCCATAATGTACAGTCACATCAAAATCGGCATTAGTATCATTTAACGACCCCAATTTTATAGGCGCGTATGATGAATTGATAGATAATGATTTAATGTTTTTACCTACATCGCCAATCTCTAATCCATTACCATAATGTACAGTAAACGTACCTGATGTACTTAGCTTACCAATTTTTGCAGGACTATAGCTTAAAGTAGCATTCAAGTTATCTGCCGACTCCAGGTCAAGGCTACCGTATGATACGTTTAAGTCGCTGTTGGTAAGGCTGCCAATGTTGGCGTTGCCGTATTTTACTACAATCACATTATCAGTATTGGTTAACGCTTTAGCTATAAGGCCACCGTACGAGTTGCTAATATTTAATTTACCTGATAGGTCGGGCAGTGTAATGCTACCATATCTATTGGCGATGGTTAACGCGCTTTTAGCCGGCATATAAACCGTATAGTTAATAATTACTTTACGAATTTTTGTTAGCTTACCATTCTGGGTCATGCTTCCCCACCATGAATTGTCTGAGCGCTCAATAGCAGTAGTAAAATTTACTGCATTGTTTTCTTTATTGCTGGTGATGGTAGTTTGGTCCAGTAATTTTTGCGCATCAGCATCTTCGTTAGCATAGGCCTTGATATCTACATCAACCTTAACCTCATTTTTGTTCCAGGTATTCACTACAATTTTGCCGTAACGGTTATCAATCTGTAGTTTATCATCTTTGTCAACAGGATAGCTTTTGCTAAACACTTTGCTTTTTTCTTTTACCTCGCCGCTGGCCACTTGTTTAGCAAGGCTGGCGTCCGAGTCGAAGTTAAAATGCATGGCGGGAGCAAAGCTTCTGGCAAAATTGCGGTTAAAGGTCGAGTCGAACCTCACACCTACTGTTTTACGTAAAGTGGCCATTCTCTCCTGCATAACTGCGCCATTTTTTTTGCTTTCCTCACGGCTAAGTTCGGCCATTTCTTTGTTTAAGGCACGCGATTGTTCTTGCAGTTTGCGCATTTTGTTGCGGTAAACCGTGTCTTGCGATCCGTAGATCAAAACATTTTGCCCGCCAAAGTAAGCTTGTGGTGCCGCATACACTTGCGAGCTATAAGTTTGACTACCGTAAGCACTGGCTACGGGTGGTGTTGGCGGTACGGCTGGTGTAGCGGGGCTAGCAGGCACAGGTGCAACATTTTGCGCGTTGGCAAATGTGCAGGCCAACAGGCTCAATAATGCTATACTATATATTTTTAATTTCATTTTTTGATTGATTTTTAAACTCATTAAATTGTTCAATTACATTAAGTTGTTGATTTAGTACCTCTGTTTGCACCTGCAAGTTCCGGATCATTGCACGTAAAACAGCTTCCTGGTTAGGGCTGGTAACTAAGTCTTTATTTAATTTTCTATAGGTCGAATCCATTTTAGTAATCTCGGCCGTAAACTCATTATAAAGTTGCGGGTCGGTTTTTGCAATGCTTTTTATCTCGGTACGTTTGCTGGCTATTAATGATGCATACTGCACTTGTTGTTTAGCATACTCGGGGTTAATAGCGGCCAGGTTAACCTGTGTAGATCTTTGGTTATGCAGGTAAGTGAAAAAGCTTATCCCCATTACCATAATCACTATAGCGGCAACCCGCAGCACAAACCCTAACGAAAATGTTTTAGCCTCGTGCTTTTGCTCTTTAAATTGTTGCGGTAGTTCTGTTTCTATCCTGCTCCACAAATTCGCCCTTGGTTCCAGGTCGTCAAATTCTTCCCTGTTATTTTTTATAAAATCCTCTAATCGCTTACTCATTGTGTTATCCCTTTCCTGTTTAAAATCTCGCCCAGCTTTCTTTTAGCCCTTAAAAATTGTGTTCTTGATGTGTTTTCTGTAATGTTTAATATTTGTCCTATTTCTTCATGATCATAACCCTCAATAAGGTATAATGATATTACCTGTTTGTAACCTTCGGGCAGCTCATTCATTGCCTGTTTTACCTGGGTTACTTTATATTGAATTTCTTCGTCATCATCCTGCTCCTCGTCAATTAAATTATCTACGTCCTCGCCTAATTGAACCAGCTCTACTTTGCGTTTGCGCAATAAGTTAATAGAGCGGCTTACTACTATTTGTTTAAGCCATAAACCAAAAGTGGTTTCCTGTCTAAAGTCTGGTATGCGTTTAAATGCATCTAAAAAAGCTTCCTGTAAAACATCCTCGGCCTCGGCAATATTGCCCACGATCCTAAAGGCGACATTCAACATCGCTTTAGCGTATAATTTGTACAGCTCATAGCAGGCTTTTTTACTGCCCTGCTTACATTCAACTACTAAGTTGTAATGTTTGTCTATGAATAAGGTCTCCAAGTTTTACAGCTTTCGAGTTATATGACAACGGCTTTTTTTGAATGTTGCATCAAAGTGAAATAATTATGAAAATAATATGAATTTAAGTTAATTTCCGTATAATTAAAGTACGAAAGGAATTGAACCAATGGAAGATATCGATAACGATGATTTGACACTTGCTGAATTTGAAATGCTGCAAGAATCTTATAAAGAATTATTAATGATAAAGGCTGGATTGAAAAACGCTACTCCAGTATCAGAATTATGGAATTAATATAATAATAATGGCGTTGCCTGCGGCCCGTGCTCTACGCTCATACTACACAAGGCCTTATTCACAGGCCGGTATCCGCTTCGATCACTAACGCAATGTCTGAACCGCTGATTTACTTGATTAACGGATTATTATGATTTCTGAATGTGTTGAATAAATGTGCCAACTGCCAACTAAATACTGCCAACTAAAAACCTATCAATCGCCTCCACCGCGCTATCATACCTATCCTGCCCGGTGCCGCTTATCACTACATAATTAGCGTTTAAAGCATTTAACTCTTTGTGCCATATCTCCATAAAGTGTTCGCGCATGTGGGGGAAATCGCGCAGGGGGTCATCCTGCCAGGGCAGGTCAATGTTTAAAAGTAGGTATATGTCGTATATATGATGGGGTAGTTCGTCCAGTACTTCCTGGGGGGCTTTGCCAAATATCTCATCGCTCCAGATCTTTACGGTGATAAAAGTAGTATCGCAAATTAATATGCCGTTGGCTTGCGGCAGTAGTTCTTTCTCCAAAGCCACCTGCCCGTGAAACATATTGATCTCGTCCTGCCATGTAGGTGTATCGGTTAGTTTTTCACAGTATTCCCGGGCATATTCGGGTACCCATACGGTATGGTAATGTTCGGCAAGGTAAGCAGACATGGTTGATTTGCCCGTTGATTCAGGACCGACTATGGCGATTTTTTTGATTTCGGATTTTTGCATATCAGCCCCCTCTAAATCTCCCCCGGTAGGGGAGACTTTTTATTTTTTTTTAAAGCCCTCCCTACCGGGGAGGGTTTGGGTGGGGCTTCTCTCTTCCAATCAATATAGCCCATTAAAGCAATGCCCACATATATGGCATACATTACAGCGGTAAGGTGCAGGTCTTTAAATATATAAACACCTACGTAAATTATATCAACAAAAATCCATATCAGCCAGTTCTCTAATACTTTTCTGGCCAGGAATACTTGTGCTACTAAACTGCAGGCCGTACAAAAACTATCCACAAAAGGGAAGGATGCCGATGTCTGCTTTAATAAAAAAGTCCCCAACAAAAATGTAAAAATTATAATGGCGATGATAGATAAGATTACCTCTGTTTTTTTAATGCGCATTACCGGCGTTTTTTCTTCGGATACAGGTTTTTTGCTCCAATAATACCAGCCATAAATATTCATTATTAAAAAATAAACCTGCAGCCCCATATCGGCAAAGAGGTGACTATCGAAAAAAATAAAGATGTAAATAACAACACTGATGATAGCGAAGGGCCAGTTCCAGATAATGTTTTTGGCCGCCAAGTAAACACACAATAATCCGGTTATAACGCCGGTAACTTCTAACAATGATTGTTGTTGCCACCAGGTTTGCAGCGCGTGTATAATTCCCATTGTTCAAATATAAAAAAACAGCCCTGATATTGTTGGGGCTGTTAGGTAATATGTAACTGGAAGGGATTTATCTCCCCAAATTTTTAACAAAATGAAATTAATTTCATTTAAGGCAAATAAAAATAGGATTTGTTAAGTAAAAACTTTTAAATTTATGCCTAAGATTTAAACAAGTCCCGCGAGGATACTTTTTTTGTGAGGAAAGCCGCTATCGGGGACGCAATACTAAAATTTAATTGTTAATTTTTTTTGTAAAAAGGCCGTTCCTTTCATAGGGAACGGCTTTTATTATTTAGTGCACATCGGTAGGCACTTTAACATTCTTTTTAAACGGCTGTAAGTACAGCAGCGGTATTGAGAATAGCATTACCAGGCCCGATATATAGTAAGCGTCATTATACGTTAATAATAACGATTGCTTGGTTACAGCACCCTCAATTGCCGCGTAAGCCATGTGCAACGCGTCAGACGCGGATTTGCCTTTGGCAATAAAGCTCTGCTCTATCATGTGTAACCTTTCGGTAAACGCGTTATTATATGGGTTAATATTGCTTAACAGATTGCTTCTGTGAAAACCTGTCCTTACATGAATGATGGTAGTTAATACAGCAATACCAAACGACCCGCCCAACTGGCGCATCATGTTGTTTAAGCCGGTACCCTGGCCTAGTTCGGGGCCTTTCAAATCGGCAATTGCCAAGGTGGTTAATGGTACAAACAATAGCGCCATACCAACACCTCTTATCAGCAGTGGAACCAATACATCTTTTTGCCCGGTACTTAATGTCGAATTGCTCAACATCGTAGTAAACACAAAGAACAAAAACATACCTCCTGTCGCCATAAACTGGGCGGGGATACCTTTATTGAGCATCTTGCCTATAAATGGCATCATAACAATGGTACATAAACCACCCGGGAATAACAGTTCACCCGTTTGCTGCGCCGAAAATCCCAACAGATTTTGACAAAACACCGGGAACACAAACACCGACCCATACAAGCCAAACCCCAGCACAAAGGACGTAAACATACCCACCGCGAAACTTCGATGCCGCAATATGCCAAAGTTTACAATTGGGTGGTCTATGCTCATTTCGCGCCATATAAACAGGATAACCCCTAATACGGCTGCAACGGTCAATACCAAAATATAGGTAGTAGCAAACCAATCTTCCGATTCGCCTTTCTCCAATATGGTTTGTAAACTGCCCACCGCAATGGCCAGCAATGCAATGCCCCACCAGTCCACGGGTCGCCCTTTTGCTTCTTTGGGTGTTTCGTTAATAAAGGTATAGGCACAAAACGCGGCCAGCGTGCCTACCGGAATGTTTACATAAAATATCCACCGCCACGAAAAGTGGTCGGTAATATAACCGCCGATAGTTGGGCCCACTGTAGGGCCTACAACCGCGCCTAAACCAAATAAGGCAGTAGCTGTTCCTATTTGTTCGCGCGGCCAGGTTTCAACCAATATAGCCTGCGATGTTGATATTAAACCACCACCCGCTATACCCTGTAGTATCCTGAATATCACCAGCTCATTTAAACTTGTGGCATTACCACATAAAAATGAGGCAATTGTAAATACAATTATTGATGTTATAAAGTATTGTTTACGTCCAAAGCGGCTGCCTAACCATCCCGACATGGGGAGTATAATTACGTTAGCCACCGCGTAACCGGTAACCACCCAGGCAACATCCTCCAGGGTGGCACCCAGGTTGCCCTGGATAACCGGTAAGGATACGTTTACTATTGTGGTATCAATCAGCTCCAAAAGCGAAGCCACGATAACCGTGATGGTAATAACCCATTTTTTAAAGCCAGTTTCAGCCATTATATTTAGTTAATAATTAATGGTTGATGGTTCATAGCTGTTAAATGCTATGAATTACAAACCGAATTTTTATTGATAATGATAGATATGGTAGTTCGCAGTCATCGACTATGAACTATGATCCATGAACTATCAACCTAATCTTTAGTAATAACAGATACGTTCACGCTCATACCCGGGCGCAGTTTATCCAAAACATCTTTTGATGCGTTTAATTTTATCTTAACAGGGATACGTTGTACTACTTTTACATAGTTACCTGTTGCGTTATCCGGAGGTAATAAAGAGAACTTAGCGCCTGTAGCAGGTGCGAAATTGTAAACTGTTCCCTCAATTTTAAGATCAGGGTAAGCATCGGTTTCAATATTAACCTTTAAGCCGTTATGTATTTTCTCTAACTGGGTTTCTTTAAAGTTGGCGGTAATATACAAGCTGTTATCATTCACTATTGAGAATAGTGTTTGGCCCGCTTGTACCAACTGGCCCAATTGCACATTCTTTTTTGACGCGATGCCGCTTGCAGGGGCTTTAACATTAGTATAGCTTAATTGTAGGTTTGCGTAATCAACATCAACCTGTTTCTGGCTAACACCGGTATTAGTAACCTTTAACTGATCGCGAGTAGTACCAATTTGTTGTACCGCTGCTTTGTATTGATCTTGCGCGGCGTTTAAGTTTGCCTGAGCAACTTCCAGGTCAGATTTTGCCTGGTCAAACTGTTGCTGGGTTATTGAGCCATCTTTTATAAGGTTTGCAAAACGCTGGTAATCTTTATTTACTTTATCTAAACGTGCCTGTGCAGATACCACACCTGCTTTAGCTACTGCCGAATTTGAAGCGGTAGTAAAGATCTGTGACTGGCCTACATTAACGCCGGCGCTTGCACCAACTTGCGCGGCTTGTGCCTGTTCTAATTTTACCTTGTAATCGCGCGGATCAATTTTTACCAGTACCTGGTCTTTGTTAACGTGTATATTTTCTTCAAAGAAAATGCTGTCAACATATCCGCCAACGCGCGCAACAACCGGGCTTATATCGCCATCAACTTGTGCATCGTCTGTATCAACGTGTTTACCGTAGTATATATATTCTTTTATCCCGAAAAACGCGCCACCTAAAAGTACAATGCCTAAAATTATAGGTAATACTCTGTTAGGTTTTTTTGCTGGTGTGTTTTCGTTAGTTTCTTGCTTTGCCATTTCGTGTTGTATTATTTGTTAAGTTTTCCGGTTGATTTTAATAAGGTATAATAAGCCAGTCCTGCATCAGCCTTAGCTAATTCTAAGTTTATTTCTGCCTGGTATAGTAATGTTTCTGCATCAGCTTTATCAGTTGCCGATGCAATGTTGCTTTTGTATTTTGATGCCAGTATGTTGTTATTTTCGCCGGCTTGCTCTATAGAGGTTTGTAAAAGCTTGATCTTGTTTAAAGCCGTCAAATAGTTCTGATAGTTTTGGTTGATCTCGTTCTTGATATTATCTAAGGTGATGCCTTTGTTAATAGCTACTTCATCGCGTTGTATCCTTGCTTCGGCCAATTTGTTTTTGTTGGTCCATAAAGCGCCAAAGTTCCAGGCTGCGGTTACACCTACAGTTATAGGGGTAACAAAATTGCCTGATCTTGGTAGCGGGTTGCCGCTGGCATCCAAATAATAAGCGCCAGCCGATGCGGCTACAGTTGGCGTAGTATTGGCGTTAATGGTTTTAATATTTGTTTCGGCATACTTGTTACGTAAGTCAAGCTGTTTAAGCTCCTGGCGGTAACTTACCGCGGTATCAATATAATTACTAAGCGCGCTTAAATTTTGGTTTGCTTCATTGATCTGCGCAATGCTTAACCTTGTAGTTTCTGGCAAGCCTAAAAGAATGTCGAGGTTATAGTTAATTATTTTACGGTTGCTTTCCAAATCTATGCCGGTCAATTCAACATTAGCGCGTTGTAACTGGAACCTTAGTACATCATTTTTAGTAACCAATCCCTGGTCAAAAAAACGTTGCGATTGGTGTATTTGCGCGTCAATGGTTTCCAAATTCTGGTCTACCACTTTTTTGCTTTGCAGTACCTTGTACAGGTTATAGTATTCGCTTATGATCTCGTAAGTGATCTGGTCCTTATCCTTTTCGGCATCTAACTTTGATATGTTGGTTAATATCTGGGTAGACTCTTGCGCGTACTTGTATTTACCGCCGGCAAAAATGGTTTCGCTTAATGATGCTATGCCTAAGTAGGCGTTAGCACTTTTAGGTAAATGGATATCGCTGCTGCCAAAAGCTAACGTGTTGTAAGGTATCTCGGCACGGTTATATGCAAAGCTTACATTACCGCTTGGCAATGCCTTGTCTTTAGTTTGGTTATATTGTGATACCGCCTGGTCAATTTTTGACTGCGATAGCCTTAACACCTTGCTGTTATCCAGGCCTAGTTTAATGGCTTCGGTTAATGTGAGGGTTCTATCCTGGGCCGAAGCTTTTTTAGATACCAATGACATCAATAACAACGCGAGCGCAATAGCTAAAACAGGTATTTTGTAAAGGTGTAGTTTGTGTGAGGTGTTCAATCTTATATTCATGTTAGTTCAGTAAGTATGCTTTTAATAGGTTCTTCATAAAGCTTTTTATCTGCGGCTTCAGCTTTGTTTCTATCATTTTATCATCAAGTATATCGTAATGCAATAATGCCGACGACATCATGGGCGTATTGATGATATAATTTTTGGTGCCATAAAGGGTAGCTATTACCATGGCCACGTCTATATCTTTTTTAAACTCGCCTTTGGCAATACCCTCGTTCAATATCTTATTTAACTCGGTCACGTTCTTTAGTAACATATCGCGCAGTTTGTTTGACAGGTCATTGCTTCTGTTCATTCCCATTTCCTGGTATAATAGTTTTTGGAAACAGTTATTGTTAACAATTTTCTCGCCATACATTTCAATGTATTGCTCCATCTTTTCCCAGGCGCCAATGCTGTCATCATTACCCAGGTTTTGTAAAATATTTTGAAACGATGATATCTTGCGTTCAAATATCTCAAGGAACAAACCCTCTTTCGAGCCAAAATAATAGTTAAGCATAGCCATATTAACACCGGCCTCGCCCGATATCAATCGGGTAGATGCGCCGTCAAAACCTTTTTCTGAAAACACGCGCTCGGCTACGTCCAGAATATGGTCTCTTTTGTCTATTTTATCTTTATCCATGTCTTTATAATAGCACAAAGTTAATCAAACGATTGATTAAAATAAAATTATTTTTATGTTAATTCTGTAAGTTGTTGATTTACAGCGATAAAAAATTAATCAATCGATTAACCAGCTATAATAAAATACATTTTTTTTGGATAATTGCTTTAATAACGATTGGGGATGGGATTTTGGACAGGATGGGAGAGTAGTAGCTAATAGATTTGCATCAAGCTCGTGTTTTACCTATCACTTGGTGACGCTCATTGCCGTTAAGGTTGTTCCTTTTGTCTTGATAGGAGATTATATACCTGTTAGACCATGAGAAAAATTTACGGTTTTTTTGGCGTGAAGATTAAAACTGCATTTTTTTCTTCGACTTTAATCAAATCATCTTTTTTTATTGCATCTAAAACGTCCTTATAAATTTTGGCTTTAGAATCATCGGTTATATTATCACTTCCCTCTGAACCAGTCTTAGGGTGAACGAACATTAAGTAAACTGTATTTTTGGGAATACTTACAAGATAATAGAATCTGAAGCCCCCAGAACCGTGGATGCGTTTTTTTATATAAGGTTCGGTTTGACTGTGATTTAAACGTGTTCCAGAGAGTATATCTTCAATTTTATTTTTGCAGAAATAAACTATTATTTCCTTTTCTATGTTATTGTAAGATTTCTTTTTACTCAATTTATCAACCGCCGATTTAAAATCAGTTAGGCAATAAATTTCCATTATATCAATGAAAGTTCTTTGGTAATGTCGTTAAATTCACCTATTTCAGGTAATGAAAAAAATACAGATTCTAAATCAGCAATAGCATCTTTTAAAGAGTCAATAGAATATTTAAATTCTTTAATAGCTTGTTTAGCAATACCTTTTGTCCTAAGAAAATTTAATTTAACGAATTGTCTTATTAATGTAGAATGAAAATCTTTCGCAACACCTATAACTGTATTTATTTGTATTAAGCATTCTTCATTAATTCCATTGAGCCATGTAATTTTTTCCAACAACTCATTAACAAAATTAATTTTTTCTGTTTTTTCACCGAGAAATTTTTGCAATTCTAAAATTTTATCAAGAAAATGATTAATTTCCTCTTCGGTAGGTACTCTTAATTTTTTTTCAGAATATGAAACATCCCTAACAGCTACAAATGTGTTGTTAATCGTTTCTTTTGCTTCTAAACATTCCATGCTTATATATGCCTCCTTGGCGAGTTTTAACGTTTACGTTATGTAAAATGTTACTTGTAAATCAGTAGCTGTATACAGATATTTGACTATCCATATACAAAGTTGGTTTAAAAAATGTTTTTGTAATTAACTATTATCAAGGGACTGAACAGTGAGATACGCTGCACGCTCAATTTTGATTAAGTTAGTTATCGAAGCGATAAACATTTTGAATTTACACGGCTCCGCAGATTGGAATTGTGTATTGGCAATAATTCAACAATTAATTTATTACTTTTAAAGTACAGCACAAAGTTACGTAATAATAAGTAAAGTTTAAAAAGGTTTAAATTTTTTACAAAATGCTTATAAAAAATCCTTAACATCCATTTCTAAAACATCAGCAATACTCTTTAAGCAAAGTATATGACAGTTTCGAATCCCTTGCCGAATTTCATTGCTCATCAATACTAAAGTGCTGGTACATTGAGCAAAGTGTCTCCAAAAAAACTTCGGGTGAAATTAAGTAAAACAAGCCGGGCTGTGCGGCGGGAGGGGCATAGCAAGTTTTTACTGAAGCGGTGGCCTTAGTGCGACAAAAGGGGTAAAATAATTGCAGCCCGTGGTTTTACTTAATTTGCCGGGCAAAGGCCCAGAGCGCAAAGAAGCCTCTTTGCTGACTTGATTTTTGGTTACTTTTCATCAAGGAAAAGTAACTAGGCACTAGCGGCCAAGAGCGCTACGACGCGTTCTAAAAAAGCAATGACAAAACACCGCCACCACCTACCTCATCAAATTTCCGTATTTTGCCTAACACCCAACGCCCGTTCTTTAAATAGCTATTCACAAAAAAAAAGCAAATCAAAAATATCACTTCAAAAAGTCATAAATTATAGTAAGTAATTAAAAATAAGATAGTTAAGATAAAATAGCACTACCGGTATTACTCCTGATACCCGGAAAACAACTAAAATTACTACCGGTATTACCTCCGATGCCCGAAAAACGCCTGAAATTACTACCGGTAAAAGCTATAATACCCGGAAAATGGTTGAAATTACTACCAGCATAAATACCAACACAGGTGTGAAAATTATAACCATTATTCGCCCCTTTCAGACTAATTTTTCTTTTATATATTTGGCTATGAAGCGTACCCAATTACTTGCCGTATTTTTGCTGATCTGCAGCGCCGCATTTTCACAAACCGCCCCACCAGCCGACCTGGTTACCATACAACAAAGCTTTAAAAAGCTGAATGTATTGGGCAGCGTTTTATACATGGCCGCTCACCCCGATGATGAGAATACCCGCCTGCTGGCTTACCTGGCACAGGAAAAACATTACCGCACCGGCTACTTATCATTAACCCGCGGCGACGGCGGCCAAAACCTGATAGGCAACGAGCAAAGCGAGATCTTAGGATTGATACGCACGCAGGAACTTTTAGCCGCAAGGCGCGTGGATGGTGCCGAGCAATTTTTTACCCGTGCTAATGATTTCGGCTTCTCTAAAGGACCCGAGGAAACACTAAAAATATGGGATCATGAAAAGGTGTTGGGCGATGCTGTTTGGGTGATCCGCAAGTTTAGGCCCGATGTTATTATTTGCCGTTTCCCTACAACAGGCGAGGGCGGCCACGGGCACCATACCTCGTCTGCTATAATAGCCGGGGAAGCATTTGCCGCGGCTGCCGACCCTAAGCGTTTCCCCGAGCAATTAAAATATGTACAAACCTGGCAAGTAAAACGCCTGTTATGGAACACCTTTAACTTTGGCAGTACCAATACTACAGCCGCCAACCAGTTTAAAATTGACGTAGGCGTATATAACCCCATATTAGGCAAAGGCTATGGCGAGGTTGCTGCCGATAGCCGGTCGAACCATAAAACACAAGGCTTTGGTTCGGCCAAGCAGCGTGGCAGCTCTTTCGAGTATTTTAAAACGATATTGGGTGACGCGCCGGTTAATGATTTGATGGATGGAGTTAATACTACCTGGGACAGGGTTAAAGGCAGCGAGGCTATAGCAGCCGAAGTAGCTGCTGTAAAGAAGGATTTTGATTTGGAGCATCCTGAGAAATCTGTACCGGCACTGGTAGACCTGATAGGCAAAGTTCAATTTATAGGCGATGTTTACTGGCTGGAGCAAAAAACAAAAGAAATAACCGATCTGATAGCTGAATGTGCAGGGTTGTGGGCTGAGGCATATGCATCAGAACCAACTTATGCCAAAGGTGATACTATGAAAATCTCGGCCCAGGTTATAAGTAGAAGTAAGCGGATACTTCTAAGAAGTATAACTACCGATGCAGCCTCCAATGCATCTGCTGTATATGCTTTATCAACAGCTAAATATGACGCTGCCGCACTTGAAAAAGAAAAGAAAGCCTGGACATCATTTAGTAGTGAACGTAATTCTTTATTAGAGGCCAATCAAATGCAGACCATTAGCTTTAAAGACCTTGCCGGAGAGGTTTCACAACCCTATTGGCTTGTTACGCCCCATCAGTTGGGTACCTATAATATATCCGATCAAAGGTTAGTTGGCAACCCCGAAAACCCAAATTCGCCATGGGCTATGTTTGGGTTTGAATTGGACGGTAAGAAGTTCTTCATTCAACGTAAAATAATGTACAAGTATGTTGACCAAGCCAAAGGCGAAATTTATCAACCTATTGTAATAGCCCCACCCGTAACCGCCAACATCGTAAGCAAGGACTATGTCTTTAACTCGAAACAACCACAAACCATCCAAATAAAACTGCAAAGCTTTACCAAAGCCAGCGGCAGTATCAGTTTGAAACCAATAGACGGCTGGAAGATCTCGCCGGAAAAAATAGACTTTACTGATAAAGCCAAAGGAGCAGAGTGGGTAGCATCATTTACGGTTATGCCAACAGATAGTAAACCAAGAAACAGTGTTCTGCAAGCCGTAGTTAGCACCGGCGGAAAAGAATGGAGCATGGGTATACAACGCATTGTTTACGACCATATACCGACGATAACACTGTTCCCGCCTGCGGAGGCCAAGCTCATTAACATCGACCTAAAAACTGCCGGTAAAAAAATTGGTTACATAGCCGGTGCAGGTGATGTAGTTGCCGAAGCGCTGACCCAGGTTGGCTATGACGTACACCAGCTTACCGAAAACGATATTATGAACACCGACCTGTCTGTTTACGATGCCATTGTCACCGGGGTGCGTGCCTATAATGTTAACCCGCGTTTGGTGATTGAGCAGCCAAAGTTAATGGAGTACGTTAAAAATGGTGGCAACTTTGTGGTGCAGTATAATGTGCCCCAGCCTTTGGTGTTGAACAATATTGGTCCATATCCTTTCAGGGTGGTTAACCAACGCGTAACAGACGAGAATGCCGCTGTTACTTTTATCGATCCGCAAAGCACCGTGCTTAACTATCCCAACAAAATAACCCAGGCCGATTTTGACGGCTGGATACAGGAGCGGGGCCTATACTTTGTTAGCAATATAGACAGCCACTACAAAACCATACTAAACATGAACGACCCCGGCGAAGCACCAAACCCAGGCTCATTAATAGTAACCGATTATGGCAAAGGCAGATTTGTATACACCTCGCTTGATTTTTTCAGAGAATTGCCAGCCGGCGTACCGGGAGCGTATAGATTATTTGTGAATTTGTTGAGTAAGCCCAGGTAGATGTGCAGATATGCAAATGTGCGGATGTGCAGATGAACAAGGGCGCGAGGTGGCTGTCTAGGTTATTCGCCTGCATCTCGAAGAACACGCTCTAAAATTGCAGAAGAAATTCTGAAATTGGTTTGTTGGATTTGATCAAAATAAGGTTTAAGTAGAGGTATAAAGCCCCTGTTTTTTGCAATCACAAATAATCCTATTGTCCCTTTCACGCTCATTCCTAAATTTTCTGCAAATTTTCGGGCATCAGCATCGTCCAAAATGATGAAATCGTAAGTGATTTCTGCCGCTAATGCAATTGCGCTGGCTTCTCCCTTATCAACCTCACGTGAAAATTCTTCTTGAAGAGAAGTGTTTGTTACTGTTTTAACAATTACCCAGTCTGGTAACGGGTCTCCAAACTCAATAGCGATCTCTGGCGTAGTAATAACTTGTGAAAACAGCTTTCGTAATAGCTCAAGCGCATCTAATTTGCGTAGAAGGCTAAAGCAACTAGTATCAGTTATAATGATCTTATAACCCTTTGGCATCGTTTATTGCAGCTTCTGCACTGGCATCAAAGTAATGAACACCATAATCAATTAAAACCTCGGCAAAATCCCATTTCTTCATTCCAACCATCTCTGCCGCTTGTCCCAAAGTTAACTTACCGGCCTCATATAGCTTGGCTGCTAAAAAGCGTACAGTTTCATCGTGCTCTTTTTCAAGTGCAGCCGGAACCTGTAGTGTCATTGTAGTCATGCTTTTAATTATTTAATATTTAAAGATACGCATAATCTGGAAAAATTGAAAAAGCAATATTTTTGCCCACAATATTTCATCAACCTATTGCTACACATCATATAATAAATTACTTTTGCACCTACTACATAAATAACATTATGAAACATCATCCAAAAGCAGAAAAGGAAAATTTAAATTACATCTATTACCTGGCAGGTATATTGAGCGGCCTTTTTACAGGCGCAATTATCAATGTATCCTTTGTTTGGATATTGGTAGGTGGTGTTTTAGGATTTTTAACTGCGGCCTTCTTCGTAAATGTATTGGCTAAAAGCAGTGAAGAAGCCTGATCCTGAACTGCCTTCATTTATAAGCAACTGGAACCAGTTTTACGGCATTGTAGCCGGGTGGCTGGTTTTTTTAATTATAATTTTCTGGCTCATTACTATTTACCTTAAATGAGCTTAACCGACTGGATCGTTCTTGGTGCTACCATATTGCTCATCGTAGTTTATGGGTTATGGAAAAGTGGCACCAATAAAAACATCGATCAGTTTTTGGTGGGCGGTCGGTCACTCTCCTGGTATCATATAGGTTTTTCGGTTATGGCTACACAGGCCAGCGCTATTACTTTTTTGTCGGCCCCCGGCCAGGCTTATAGTGACGGGATGCGGTTTGTACAATTCTACTTCGGTTTGCCGTTGGCCATGATCGTGCTTTGTATCACCTTTGTGCCTATATTCCATCGCCTTAAAGTTTATACAGCCTACGAGTTTCTAGAGCAGCGGTTTGATCTGAAAACCCGTGCGCTTACCTCAATCTTATTCCTGGTACAACGCGGCTTATCAACCGGCATAGCTATTTATGCGCCTGCTATTATATTATCAACCATATTAAATATAAATACAACTTATACCACGCTGTTTATTGGCGGGTTGGTTACTTTTTATACCGTGCTGGGTGGTACCAAAGCGGTATCATATACCCAATTGCTACAAATGAGTATTATCTTTTTGGGGATGTTTGCTGCAGGGGCCCTGGTAGTGGTATTGCTGCCGCATCATATTGGTTTTGCCCATGCTGTTAAACTGGCCGGCAAAATGGGTAAGATGAATGTAATCGACTGGAAATTTGACCCCAGCAGTCGTTACAATATCTGGAGTGGAATAATAGGTGGGTTCTTTTTGCAACTATCTTATTTCGGTACGGATCAAAGCCAGGTTGGGCGATACCTTACCGGCAGCTCAGTAGGCCAAAGCCGGATGGGTTTGATCATGAACGGGCTAATAAAAATACCCATGCAGTTTTGCATACTATTAATAGGTGTACTGGTTTTTGCCTTTTACCAGTTTAACAGGCCGCCTATGTTTTTTAACCAATACGAGGTTAAGCAGGTAAAACAAAGCGCTTACGCGGGCCAATACAATGCCTTAGAAACAAAATATACCACAGCTTTCGAGCAAAGCAAATCTAAAGCTAACGACCTTGTTAACGCTATAGACAGCAAGGATGCCACCAAGATAGATCAGGCCCAGACAAACCTAAAAATGGCCGAAAAAGAAGCTGCCAATATCCGTAAGGAAGGTATTAGCTTGATGAAGAAGAATAACGAGAAAGCCGACATAGATGATACCAACTATATATTCCTGAACTTTGTTACCCATTATTTACCAAGGGGATTAATAGGTTTGCTGATAGCCATTGTATTTTTAGCATCTATGGGATCAACGGCCAGTGCCTTAAACTCGCTGGCATCAACCAGTGTGATTGATATTTATAAACGCAGTATAAACCCCGGCGCTACCGATAAGAATTATTTACTGGCCTCGCGCCTGGCAACAGTATTTTGGGGGATGGTATGTATTGCTATGGCCCTGTATGCCGGTAAAATGGGTAATTTACTGGAAGCAGTAAACCAATTAGGATCATATATTTACGGCACTATACTAGGTGTATTCGTTGTAGCTTTTTACGTTAAAAGGGTAGGGGGCACAGCTGTATTTATAGCTGCTGCAATTACCGAAGCTATTATTTGTATAATGGGATATTTGGGCTCGGTGGCTTATTTATGGCTTAACCCGATAGGATGTGTTTTGGTGATCCTCATCGCCTTAATAATAAATCCGTTTACAGGCGAGAAGGCAAAGATCGCCTAAAATAAAAAAGAGGCTGTATCCAAACGGCTAAAATAAAAAAGCGCGCAAAATAATCTTTGGTCCCTGTGATCTTTGTGCCTTCTTTGCGCACTCTGCGGTTTATTTTTAAACACAGAGGTCACTAAGGGAGAACAGAGAAACACGGAGTTTTTTGTCGCGTAAAATTAAATTTGGTTCAGTCTCTTATGATTTACTTTTAATACAGCCACTTCAGCACCGCCTAAAGTTTAATTGATCAAATCAAGGTGTTATTTGAAAATGCAAGCCAATTATTAAAAGAAAAATCGGTATTGGGCAGTTGCCGGTAAAGTAATGTTAAAACAATGTCGTAATAGCAATGTTACAATCAATACAACAACGATATAATTATGAAAAAGATCAGTTTAATGTTATTAATGGCAGGTATAGGTTTTACCGCCCACCCTGCACATGCTCAGGACAACGATACTTCAAAAAATAAAATTGAAGTTAAAAAGAAAGTTAAAACCGGCGCACATGGCCGCCAGGTTACAAAAATTAAAGTGCAAGGTAAAGGTACCCCGGATGCAATAAACAGCGCTGCGGCATCAGCAGCAACAGGTAGAACGCATGTAATTGTTACATCCGCACCTGCTCCAACTCCTGCGCCGACACCTGCACCGGCGCCGGTAGTTATTGTAAATCCGCGTCCCGAGCCAAGGCCGGCTACAACAACGGTAACTACAACTACAGAGACCAAACCGGTGACAACAACTAACAGAACCACAACAAGTGCCACCAGGACCTCAACGTCGCATGTGGCAACAAGAAGACCTGTAACAACGCATGTATATCACAGAGTGTATCACAAACCCGCTGTAGCCGCCAGCACAAAAACTACTACCACTACTACCGTTAAAAAAGAACAATAAACGGGTAGTAATATTGAATAATTAAAAAGGCCTTAACACTATTGTTAAGGCCTTTTTAATATAAGTTTTATTTAATACTGTTTGCCGGTGGGATGTTTCGATACCTATGAAAAATTTTTGGGCAAAAATAAATGCCCCTTCGAACTTGCTTCTTAGGGGCATTCAACCTAAACCTTATCACAATTAAACTGGCAAGTTTGCCAGCTTGTATATTCTAACGCAATTACTATACCAATATTATTGAAAACTGTTATTGTTCTTAAAAAAAGGTGAAATTTTTTTCATCTTCGGTATAGAGGTATTGTATTGTTGTCATTTTTAGACACCAAAGTGTACAAAATACGTTACGCTTGTTTAATAGATGTCCTTTTGCGCAACATGCTATCAAACAAAAATAATCCCAGTACCACATCAAAAAACATAAAGCCTTTAAAAACGTCGCTGGTAAATAGCTTAGTAAACCCGGGCATTTTAAATGGGGCGGCAGTGCTGCTAACCGGTGCACCTGCCGACCAATTAATGTTTGCCAGCATTATTATAAATAACCCTACTATGGTAACTATAAAAAAACCAACTATAACATTTATAAGGGTTTTGTTAATGCGTGCTTTAAGCGGCTGTTTAGCATAATCGGCACGGATGGTTTCCAATACGTTATAAGTGAAGGCCATTGGCGGCTCGTCCAGCTGCATGGCTGCTATTTCGCGGTTAAGGGCCAATAGCTCTAAATACTTTTGCTGGTATGCTTCATCATGTGTAAGCAACTCATCAATGGCTGCGCGCTCGTCTGCGGTGCAAATGCCATCAATATAATCCCAAAGTTTTTCTTCTATGCTGTTCATATCAGTTCTTTAACTTCGTATTTTAAATTACGCTCCAGCTTTTCTTTCAAACGCTGGCGCGCCCTAAATAGTTTAACTTTTACGCTATTAGCTTCAATGCCCAGGGTTTGCGCAATCTCTTCTAAAGATTGCTCGCCTTTGTAAAATAGCGTAATTATAGTTGCATCATCAGGGGTTAATTGTTCAATAGCCTGGTTAAGGTAAAACGATCTCGACTTATTTTCGGCATTATCAGTATCATAACCTGACGATACGTTTTCTATTTGTATATATGTTTCTTCATCATCAATTGACGATGTATCTAATCGTTTTTTGCGCAGCGATGTCATGGCTGTAGTATATACAATACTATATAACCAGGTGCTAAATTTCGACTCCTGTTTAAATGACTCTAAAGAGCGAAAGGCTTTAACAAAACAATCCTGTGCTACTTCTTCGGCATCTTCACGGCTTTTGGTAAAACGCATAGCCAGCGTAAATACAAAACACTGATGACGCTTTACCAGATCAGCATAAGCCGACTGGTTCCCTTTAAGAGATAGTTTGATCAATTCGATATCCGAAAGCTTGCTCTGCATCATTTATATGCTCTCTGACTACATGTTTCCTAGTTAGGTTACACCTTTATCTAATATTTTATAAACGGTACCATTGGTGTTTCAGTTTTAAATAAGTTGCCCGCTCATTAAAACATGTTCGGCAGTTTTTAGACGGTCGTTCACAAAATCTTCATCTTTAATGTATATCATATTAAATTCAAAATGTGTTGCCAAGGGGTCAAAAGCAATTAATTGCTTTTTTTGATAATTGTATTTATAAGGCTTAAAACCATACCCGGTAAGTAACTGGTGTGTTGCTATATTGCCGTAGCCATAATATTCGCCTGTATTTGAAAACTCAATCACAAGGGCCTTGCAATTTAATGAGGCCAACGTATTTGTAGCTCCAAGCAAGGCATTATGCTCATGGCCCTCAATATCTAACTTCATTAATACCGGTACGCGGCTATTTAGTATATTATCAAGCGTAGTAGCTTTAATTTGCACTATATCATCGCGTGTTTCGTAAAGTATACGGTTAGTAGCATGATCGGCAGATGTAAAAGGCACCATACCTTCTTTATCAGAGACGGCAACATTTAATGCTTCAACAAGGTTTTGTATTTGGTTAACTTCAATGTTCTTTAATAAGCCTTCAAAAATATCGGTGGCAGCTTCAATGCTTATTGTATGTGCTTTTTTTTCTGCTGATGCCAAAACGGTATAGGCCCCGCCATTTGCTCCAACATCAACAAACAGGTCGCCGGTACGTAACAGGTGTAATACAAATGGCATTACATCAGGGTCGCTAATACCAAAATAATAATTACCCGACAAAGCATTAAAGCCATTTATCAACATTAATTTGCTGTTAGTTGTAAACTTAAAAACTAATGCTTTCCCTAATATTTTACAAATAAACTGCCACTTGCAAAATCTGGATAAATAGCTTACTTTTTGAGATCGTTTATATGGACCGTATAATATTTGACGGATTGTTGGCTGCATTATATTTGCGATATTAATTAAGCTAATATAACGTGAGTTCGGGATAAGATT
>DHIR01000129.1 GCA_002403905.1 Mucilaginibacter sp. UBA4741 | reverse complement strand
GTATAAGTAAATGTTGGCCCGGTACAGCCGTTGGCCGTCGGAACAATGGCGTAGATAACATCAATTGGCGCTGATGTTGTATTGATCAGGCTTTCCGTAATCGTATTGCTTGTTTGCCCGCTAACTGCTGCATTGCTAATCCCTGCAACAGCGGCCCTGCTCCATGTGTAAGTTGTTCCACTAACATTACTGGTGATGGTATAATTTGGGGCAGTATTGTTACAGGTAATTGCACTGGCCGTACTGGTAACGGTCGGTGTCGGGTTGACCGTTACCGTATAAGTAAATGTTGGCCCGGTACAGCTATTGGCCGTCGGAACAATGGCGTAGATAACATCAATTGGCGCTGATGTTGTATTTACCAGGCTTTCCGTAATCGTATTGCTTGTCTGCCCGCTAACCGCTGCATTGCTAATCCCTGCAACAGTTGCCCTGCTCCAGGTGTAAGTTGTTCCGCTAACATTACTGGTGATGGTGTAATTCTGGGTGGTGTTATCGCAGGTAGTTGCACTTGCCGTACTGGTAACTGTTGGCGTTGGGTTAACAGTGATGGTATAAGTAAATGTTGGCCCGGTACAGCCGTTGGCAGCAGGAATAATATTGTAGGTTACTGCAATAGGTGCTGATGAAGTGTTTACCAATGTCTCTGTGATCGTGCTGCTGGTTTGCCCGCTCACCGCCGCATTGCTGATGCTTGTAACCGCCGCCCGGCTCCATGTAAAGGTCGCCCCGCTCACATTGCTGATGATAGAATAATTCTGTACCGTGCTATCGCAGACGGTGCCGCTGGCAGCGCTGGTGACCAAGGGTTTGGGATTAACGGTTACCGTATAGTTAAAAGCCGGGCCGGTACAGCCGTTTGCCTGCGGGATAATGGTATATGTTACCGCGATCGGCGCAGATGAAGTATTTATCAATGTCTCTGCTATCGTACTGCCGGCATACCCGACGACTGCTGTATTGCTAATACCAGCAACTGCTGCCCGGCTCCAGGTATAGGTAGTTCCGGTGACATTGCCGGTGATGAAATAAATTTGTGCGGTACTATCGCAGGTGGTGTAACTGGCGACGCTGGTAACCGTAGGCTTTGGGTTAACCGTCACCGTATAATTAAAATCCGGCCCGGTACAACCGTTTGCCAACGGAGTAATAATGTATGTTGCCGTAACAGGTGCGGAAGTGGTATTTACCAATGCTTCTGTAATGGTACTGCTGGTCTGCCCGCTGACCGTCGCATTGCTTATACCTGTCACCGCAGCCCGGCTCCAGGTATAAGTAGTTCCGACGACGACAGTGCTGTTAATGGCATAGTTCTGTGCTGTACTATCGCAGACCGTAGCACTGGCGGCGGTGTTAATAACAGGCGTTGGTTTAATAGTTACCGTACTTGTAGAATCAACTACGCCACACACTCCTGATGGGGGAATAGTATTATGGACAGTATAAGTTCCGGGCAAGCTATGCTGTAAATCAATTTCACCAGTACTGTAATTCAAAAAAACCAGGTTCGGATCTGTCGAACTAAAGATTCCTGCACTGCCTGTACCAATAAAAGTGGGCAATGGATTGGCTCCCTGCTGGCAATATGGCCCGCTGTAACTAAAATTTGGATTGAGTGCTGCCGTTAAGGTAACGTTTGCGCTGCTGCTATAAGCGCAGACGGTACCGGTTACAAATGTTATAGAGTAAGTGCCCCCCGTACTTGCAGCTACATTAATTTCCCCTGTAAGAGAATCTATAACCAGCCCGGGCGTTGAACTAAATGTACCGCCTTCAGGGATAATAGATACAGGTGTTACGTTTGCTGAGTTTGTACAAAAGGTGCTCGAAGAATAATAAAAAGCGGGGTTAGGCGGAGGGGTAACGCTTGCTATTACAACCGTGCGCGGGCCTGTACAACCGGCGGCAGATATAGCTTCAACATAATAATTTGTTGTAGCGCTTAAAGCAGGCGTTGTATAGGTGGCCCCGGTAAACAATAAAGTGCCGCCTGATGCCGCATTATACCATTGATAGGTGCCGCCGGGGGCTGTAGCCGTTAAGGTTGCCGATGTACCCTGGCAAATTGTAACTCCGGATGCCGTAGGAGCAGCAGGAATCGGGTTAACAGTTACCGTTACCGCCGTAAGGGCGCTGGTACATCCGCTTATAGTTGTTTGTACATAATAAGTTGTTGTTGCTGTTAATACAGGTGTTGTATAGGAGGCCCCGATAAAAAGTAAGTTGCCGCCTGATGAAGCGTCATACCATTGGTAGGTACCGCCCGGGGCCAAAGCCGTTAAAATTGTGGTATTGCCGCTGCAAATAGCAGTACTGGGTGCAGTAGGGGCAGCCGGAACCGGGTTCACCGTTACGGTTACCGCGGTCCGCGCGCCGGTACAGCCGTTAACGGTTGCCTGTACATAATAAGTTGTTGTTACTGTTAATGCCGGTGTGGTATAGGCAGCGCCGGTAAAAAGTAAAGTGCCCCCTGATGAGGCGTCATACCATTGATAAGTGCCGCCAGGATAAGTAGCTGTTAAAGTTGTAGAACTCCCGCCGCAAATGGTAACTGACGATGCTGTTGGCGCTGCGGGTATCGGATTTACCGTAACGGTAACCGGTGTACGTGCACTGCTGGTACATCCGCTTACAACAGTTTCAACATAATAGGTTGTAGTGGTAGTTAGCGCTGGGGTGGTAAAGTTACCGGTAGCGAGTATGGTGCCGCCGGAAGCTACATTATACCACTGGTAGGTCCCGCCGGGTGCAGTCGGACTCAAAACAGCTGTGGTGCCGCTGCAAATAGTTTGCCCCGAAATGGTTGGCGCCGCCGGGATTGCATTAACAGTAACGGTGACAGCTGTGCGGGGGCTGGTACATCCGTTTACGGTTGTCTGAATATAGTAGGTGGTGGTGGCAGTTAAGGCAGGGGTTGTAAAAGTAGGGCCGCTGAACAATAAATTTCCTCCGGAAGCGGCATCATACCATTCATAACTGCCGCCAGGGGCTGTTGCGGATAAAGTAACAGTTGAACCCTGGCAAACGGTATTTCCCGAGGCCGTCGGTGCAGCGGGGAATGGGTTAACCGTAACCGTTACAGATGTTCGTGCGCTAACGCATCCGTTTACGGTAGTTTGTACATAATAGGTTGTTGTAGCAGTTAAGGCCGGGGTTGTAAAACTGGTACCGGTACTTAATAGGTTACCGCCCGAGGCACTGTCATACCAATCATAGGTACCACCCGGCGCGATGGCCGTTAAGGTTGCCATATTGCCATTGCAGATTGCAGTGCCCGAAGCTGTAGGAACAGACGGAATGGGGTTTACTGTCACCGTCACGGCTGTACGCGAACCCGTACATCCGTTCACAGTAGCTTGTACATAATATGTTGTGGATGTTGTTAATGCAGGTGTTGTATACGCGGCCCCCGTAAACAACGAAGATCCGCCCGAAGGAGCCGAAAACCAATCATAAGTACCGCCCGGCGCCGTTGCGGTTAATGAGGCGACGCTACCGCTGCAAATTGTTGTACCCGCAGCAGTAGGAGCGGCGGTTACCGGGTTAACTGTTACATTTACCGAAGTCCTGGCACTCACGCAGCCGTTTACGGTAGTTTGGACGTAGTAGGTAGTATTTGTAGTTAATGTCGGCGAAGTATATGTTGTTCCTGTGGCCAATAAAGTTCCGCCCGATGCGGCATCATACCATTGATAAGTGCCGCCGGGCGCAGTAGCAGACAATGTCGCGGTAGTGCCATTACATATAATTGCGCCCGCTGCTGTAGGCGCTGCAGGAATAGCATTTACTGTAACAATCACTGGCGTACGCGCGCTTACACACCCGTTTACTGTAGTTTGCACATAATAGGTAGTTGTCGAGGTTAAAACAGGCGTAGTGTACGTTGTGCCGCTCAATAACAATATACCGCCCGAAGCGGAATCGTACCAATCATAATTACCGCCCGGCGCAGTTGCTGTTAATGTTGCGGCTGTGCCGCTACAGGTGCTGGTTCCGGCGGCAGTTGGCGCAACAGGAGTTGGAATTATACTTACTGTAACTGCCGTTCGCGGGCTTATACAGCCATTTACAGTGGTTTGTACATAATACGTTGTGTTTACAGTTAGTGCGGGCGTAGTATAAGTGGAACCGGTGCTTAATAATGTTCCTCCTGAAGCGGCATTGTACCAATCATAAGTTCCGCCCGGAGCTATAGCGGTTAAAGTTGCGCTACTGCCGCTGCATGTCGAAGTTGATGCGGCTGTAGGCGCTGCAGGTATCGGATTAACCGTAACCGTTACTGCCGTGCGTGGGCTAATACAACTACCTACAGTGGTTTGCACATAATAAGTAGTGGTTGAAGTGAGTGTCGGTGTAGTATAGCTTGCATTAGTAACCAGCAAGGTGCCTCCTGAAGCACTGCTATACCACTGATATGTTCCACCGGGTGCTGTAGCCGTTATAGTAGCCGAACTGCCTGAGCAAATAACAGTACCTGCCGCGGTTGGTGCAACAGGTGTTGGTGCAGCAGTAACAGTCACGCTTTGCGGGACCGCCGCACAACCGGTTGTGTTATCTGCAACGGAAACAGAATATGTAGCTACGCTGCTTACCAATATGGACTGCGTGGTCTCGCCCGTACTCCATGCATACGTATACGGCGGATTGCCACCGGAAGGAGTTGCCGTTAAGATAACATTCCCCGAGCCACCAGAACAAATAACCGGGGTTGCCGGAGTTAGTGCAATGGTCATAGCAGGAACAGTGTACACCCTTACCGTATCAGCCTTGGTATTAGCACAATTGGTCACGATCCCACTTACTTTATAGTCAATATATGCAGGCGCGCCTGCGCTTGGCGTCACGCTGGTACTTGCACAGCCCGATTGGCAGCTTAAATAAGAGTTATATGCCCCGGCAGCCCCGGGATAAACAGACGTCCACGTAATGGTTGTAGCATTTAGTCCGGTAACACTCAAGGTGCCTGTACAACCCTGCCTCAAGGTAATATCACCGGAAGCATGCACAGCCGTTGACGCCGTTATAGTATAAGTTATAGGGTTATTACCTGGCTTACAAAAAGCGATATAGGAAGTGGTTGAACCACTTACACAAGTAGGCGTACCTACAGGGGTTTGAGGGCCGCAGTTGACGGTGTAATTGTCGGAAGCCGATATCTGACTTCCAGTTATGTTTAACAAATCAGAGCCCGGATTAAGCGTTACTACAAAAACAACGCAACTGTTGTCGCCGCAATAACTACCACTTCTGCTTGAACTGATAGTTACTGACGTGTCTGCCGCACCAGATAGGTTAACATTAATTATAGTTTGGCCGAAACCTTTAGTGAAAAAGATAAACACCAATAAAAAGAAAATGAGTAATTTTCTTTTCATAGAATGACCCTCTTTTTTAGTTCATAGAAAAGATCTATCGACCGAGTCATTGTTTTCACTCTTTAATTCCCTAACAAATATTCAGATCTTTTTGTTTTTATACGAAAAATAAGAATAAGTAGTTTCAAGAAAGGCATAAATTTTAAAAAAAAATTAATGGAATAAATTGATTTGGCGTAAATCCTATTGCTGTCTTTTGGTTCCTGAATCAGTATCATTCAAATCATATCCCGATGTAACCTTAGTATTTATCATGGATCGTAAATCATCCAAAAGGTTCGAGATTTGACCCGTTCCACCTACCCGATAATCCTTGTAGTTAGCTGAATATCAGTAAATTACAAAGATTTTTTATTTTAGGGCAGTGTAATTATGACTACCCCGAATGTTATTACCGGCTATATATTTAAATAGCGAAATTCTTTAAAAAGGTAATAATTCCGTAGTGTGGAGATTCTAATGAACCAAACAACCCGATTCCGGCGCAAGATTTATCCATGGACGAATCATCTTTTAAAATATATATCTGATCAGGTCTGAAACAATTCCTCATACCAATTGCTTTCACTGTACCTCGGCACTTTCATTTAAGAAATAGGATGATTGGGAATAAAGGTTAGCATACAGCAAGCAATACCTCAAATATAATCAAAACAAGTATAAAAGAGCAATGGCTGTTAAGCATTTAGCCTAGTTGAAAATATATGTTATACCATGTACTTCGATTGAAATTGTGACTTATATCATTTTTATAAATGACTATGCACACGGCAATCAAATAAAATTTAATCAACCTTTGTATAAAATCGTCAATGACGATACTGTAGTTCATATATCCATTAAAAATTAAAAGATGAGGAAACTAAAATTTCAAAAAACTAAATTACTATCAGCACTTATAGTTTTAACAGCAGTATTTATTGCCGCTGCAGCAAAAGCGCAAACTAAAGTATGGGTTGCCCCTGCTATTGCGCGGGCCGTAAAAAATCCAGTTGTTTCTACTCCGATAATACTAAAGGAAGCCAAAACGCTGTATATAACTAATTGCGCCCCCTGCCATGGCGAAAAAGGCAAGGGTGATGGCCCGGCCGCGGCTTCATTAACGCCAAAACCTGCCGACCATACTTCCGCTGCTTTGCACAATGAAACTGATGGGGCGCTGTTCTGGAAAATGTCAGAAGGCAGGACACCAATGCCACAGTATAAAAAAATATTAACAGAGACCCAAAGATGGGAACTTATTGATTACATACGCAGCCTTAGTAAGAAAAAATAGTTATTAAGGAGGTATAAATTAAATTCCAATTGAATTTTAAAACCAGGACAATATGAAATTAATTTTTAATAATTTAACAATCGGTCTTACCACATTGCTTTTAAGCTTTATGGTTGAAACAGGGTTTGCGCAACGAGCCCCAACCGCGCAGGATTCGCTAAATGACAGGATTACCGCTCTTGAACAACAAGCATTTCTTCAAAAACGTGGCGAGGACCATTTTATGGTTACAGGTCTAGCTACCCTTGGTTTTGTTACTAATAAGACCACTACTACAATAGGTGGCATCAGCACAATAAAACGGAGCAGCACTTTTGGCAATGCCGACACCTATGAATTTAGCCCGATGATGCTCTGGAAACATGGAGACAAATTTTTAATGGAGTTTGAACCTTCATTTAATAACGATGGGCTTAGTGTAAACTGGGCCGATGTGTCATATTTTGTCACACCGGGCCTTATCATCAGGGGCGGTTACATGGTAATTCCTTTTGGAATATATAATAAACGCCTGGCTGCAGGATGGATAGACAAATTAGCCACCGATCCCATTGGGTTAGATATCCCGGTATCTGCTGATTATGGTTTTGAAGTTATGGGCGGCCTGCCGTTGGGCGATATGAAATGGAGTTACGATGTGGGCGTTTTCAATGGAATGCAATTATTGCCTGATGGGGAATTACAAGGAGCGGGCATTACTGATAATAATATTAATAAAACATTTTCAGGCCGGATAGGCATACTCCCTCTTTCCAATTCAGCACTCGAATTCGGGGTTTCAGCTTTAACAGGCAAAGTTGAGGATGAAGGTTCTGCTTACCCTAATACCAGGGCGAATATGTACGCATTCGACATGAATTTCATACAACCAATCAAACCGTTTTCAGTAAATATTAAGGCACAGTATAACATTATGAATGTTAATCGTGCGAATTATATAAACCCAAATGATTCTACCCAATTATATAGCTATAATAATCACTCCACATCGGCCTTCGCCCAGATATCTGTCAGGCCTGCTTTTTTGAACAACAAATTAAAGAATTTTGAGATAGCTTACCGTTATGCAAGTTCTATAACGCCTGCTATGTCAGCATGGGGGCAAAATGAAACCCAATCAACCGTAGGAATTGCCTATTGGATAAATTGGAGAACTGTATTAAAGGTTTCACGCGAAATAATTAACACCAACAGCACTGTAAATCAGGCTATAGTGCCCTACACAGGGATTTCGAATTCCAATTCATGGTACATTCAATTTTCCATTCAATTATAAAAACGTGGATATGAAAACTTTAAATAAAAAAAACATCATAGGTATATTGGTATCCTTAATAGGTATCCTGTTATTTTTATCCATCAATGGTTGCTTTGTAAGTAAAAAAGTGGCCGCTAAAAGCGGAGTCCAGTTATGGGCCGAAAATTGCCAAAGGTGTCATAATATGCCTTCTCCAGCTACATTTTCGCCCGACCAATGGGAAATTGTTGGTATGCACATGCAAACGCGCGCGCAATTGACTGATAAAGAACGTGAAAAGATCGTTGATTTTTTAAAACAATAAATACCGTAAATAACGTGAGTTCGGGATAAGGAATTAGCGAAAGGAAGCCCCTACAGGGCTTGGTTTGGATATTTGTTTTTCTATAAACAGGTAGTTCCTACGGAACTTTTCTGCCTTGCGGCTCCATTGGAGCCACGTGTTTATAGCAAAAAAAGAAAGCATAATAAACTCCTACGGAGTTACCTTTTTAAATTTGCATATTTATCCCTTATCCCGAACTCACGTTAAATATTAAATTTTTATTCTATTTCTGTAGCAAATGGGGAAATAATAAGCGATCTGTTGCCTCAGAAATTTGGCAAAGAAGGGAAAATATGGGTCGGTATTTAACAACCGTTTGTTTAGTGGGCCTATATGCTTATTATCGTCAGCTGCGCTATGGTTTAATTGTTACTTCCATGCGCGATTACGTATCGCGGGAGTATCTACATATCAAACTTTGTATTTTTTGTGGCCATAAGCCTGGTAGGTTCTTTAATAACCGCGGTGTTCAGGTTGGCGGGCGTCACCGCTTACCAGCATTGCCGAGATCATTGCCGTTGCAGCCATTATTTTTGCTTCTCTTATAATAATTGTTGAGATGGGTAGCCCTGAACGGTTTTACAATCTATTTATTTATGGTCGTATACAATCACCCATTATTGGGGATGTAGTTTTTATCGCCACTTATTTTTTATAAGTGTCCTGCTTTTATATTCCCCCTAGCGGCAACCTAAATGCCTGAACCTTTATGCCGTTTATCAAAACAGTTGTTACTATGAAATTGCTCGTATTGTAAGGGTGTAACCATTAAATTTGGCAAGACCAGCAACAGGCAGCGTTAAGCAACCATATTCTTAGCACTAATAATCGCTTGCAAATCATTCAAGTTCGACACTGCGCCGGCTTCCTCAACGATTTTTGTTTAGGATATTTTCGCGTAGTATTCTTGTTACTATTTTGTTACTCATCTTTTCTTTTTATTAGTTTTATATTTCAAAAAGTTACCAAAATTTATAAACCCATATACATTTTATTTCAATAAAATAATTATGAAAAAAATAAGGAGTCTTATTTTGGCTGGAATCATCTTGCCAGCCTTAACCTATGGACAGGCCAAAATTCACCTTACAAGTTATGTAAACCCGTTGATCGGAACAACGGTTTTGACTGACCCTGCCGAGCTCGGCTATGTTGCGCCCTGGCGTACCTGGAATGGCCTTGTAGGGCCGGCAGCTACCGTCCCATTCGGCATGGTACAAGCAGTCCCGGTCACTACCTATGGCAGTGGTAGTGGTTACGAGTACGAAGTGAAAACAATCAAAGCTTTCGCCCAAACGAGCGGAACCGATTGGGGAGAGCTTAACATCCCCATTATGCCTCTCGAAGGTAAAAATTTCACGGCCGATGATTTTGCTTCGACCTACAGCCACTCAAAAGAAGCGGCACATCCCGGATACTACCGGGTTCTGTTGGACCGCTATAATATCAAGGCAGAACTTACCGCCACTAAAAGATGCGCTTACTATAAATATACCTACCTGGGCGGTCAAGATAAAAAAGTCGCATTCGACCTTGTACACGCAGGCGGCGGTAGCAGTACCTGGGAAATCAACAAGGCCGGTGATAATATCGTTACGGGAAGACAGGGTAACCTTTATTTCTATGCTGTAATGAACCATAACATTAAAAGCATTGACATCAACAAACGTAATCCAAACCAGCCCGACATCCCACGTAGTGGCCAGGGTGCAGGAGGTCAGCGAAAACTTAGCGGAAACATTGATATTCCTGTTATCAGTTTCGAAAAATCTGACAAACCATTAGAGGTTAAAATTGGTATTTCAAGCGTTAGCCTCGATGGTGCAAAATTCAATTACAATGCAGAAATAGCAAACAAGAGCTTCGATCAGGTTTACAAAGATGCTGATGAGAGCTGGGAAAAACAACTCAGCAAAATAAAGGTTACGGGCGGAACAAAAAAGCAAAAAGTGATGTTTTATTCATGCCTTTACAGACAGTTCTGGTACCCGAGCATTACCAGCGATGCCGATGGTAAAATAGCTTTTTACGAAAGAAGACGGCGAGCTCCCGGCGAAGTTCAGGCTCCCCCGGGTACGCGTACATCAAAGGATACGATCCCCGGATTTGACACCTATCAAAGCCCGGGGTTCTGGGATGTTTTCCGTACACAACTTGTTGTTGTCGATATGCTTCGGCCTGATGTCAGCAACAATATTATCAAATCCCTTATTCTCACCGGAGAGCATTCGGGGGGATTGCTGCCTACTTCATTCCATGGCGATTTCGCTTCATCTTACATTGCTGGTTCCTATCTGCGCGGCATAAAGAATTACGACATCCAGAAAGCATACCGTCTTATGCTTAATAACGCCAATACCCCTGGTGGTAGTGGCGTAAGGAGTGCAAGACCTCACAACGATCAATATCTTAACCTCGGTTATGTTCCTGAAGTAAATATTTCCAATCCGGTAACCGAAACTGTATCTACCGCAGGAACCACCAAAACGCTTGAATTCGCTTATTCGGATTACTCAATAGCACTCGTGGCTAAAGCTTTGGACGATAAGGATATGTACAACACTATGATAAAGCGTAGCAAAAACTACAAGAACGTATTCGATCCCCAAACCGAATTGATGAGAGGCCGTCTCGCGGACGGAACATGGGTCACGCCGTTCAATACTTCATATCCTTACTACGAATTCATGTACCGCGAGGCAAACGCCTGGCAGGCATCGTTCTTCGTACCGCACGATACCAAGGGACTTGTCGCACTGTACAAGAGCCCTGCAGACTTTGAGCTTAAAGTAGATTCACTTTTCTCGATTCCGTGGGGCGGATATGCAAAGGATAATCTGTCATGCTTCCTCGGGCAGTTCTGTATGGGTAACCAGCCCGACTTTACCTATCCTTATCTTTATTATTTTGTAAACAAACCACAAAAGTCACAAGCCATTCTTAACAAACTGATGTCAAATTACTTCGGAATGGGCCCTGAAGGCCTCGCGCTGGCCGGAATGGATGATCATGGTTCGCTGACAGGATGGTATGTATTTAGTGCAATGGGTATTTACCCTTATTCACCTGCAGACCCGGAATATATTGTATCAGTGCCTGTTTTCGACAAAATTGAAATGCAGCTTGGCGATGGTAAGAAATTTACCATTACCAAAAAAGGAGGTGGCAAAAATATTAACAAAATTACGATCGGCGGAAAGCCTCTCAAAGGATGGTTCGTTAATTACGATGATATGAGTAAAGGTAAAGCACTGGATATTTATACAAAATAATGATTAGTAAATAACCCGGTTTAGTCCTATTGGGCTACCAAAATTAAGGCCTCAAGTCGAAAGATTTGGGGCTTTGTTGTTTTCTGTAGTAAAACGCACCTCTAGGCACCATTTGTACACCTGTAGCCACCATTTGTGCACGTTGTGCGTACGTATAACTGCACAAAACTGCAACTTTCCGCACTACTTTATGCGTACTCATTGGTGCTTAACTGCAACCACGCCGCCGGTTAAAAAATTTAACTTAAAATATGGTGACAAAACAGCGCCACCATTTAATTAGACGATGTTGCCGTAATTTGTGATGATCTTAGCCGATGGACATAAATAGGGCAATAGGGAGTAATTATTGAACGATCAGGTGATAAAACACAAGTACGCCACACTAATGCCTGCGCTGCATACGCGCGCCAAAGATCAAGTTGAGACGCGCCCAACGAGTAACTGAGTCTCTACTTCCACATTCGTTTCTCAATAGATTTCACAAAATCTTCACCTAAATTTATCGCTACAAGATTTTCTGTTGGAAACTGAAATTGCATGCTTGTGTCTCGTTTGATTTTTTCAGTCGATTGCAAATCTTGAGTTGATCTATGAACGATGACGTTATCGTGCGTATTAGATACATCCAATTGAAAATAAGGGGCTGGGAGATAAGTAAAATCGTGTGTTGAATCGAAGTTTAATATGTGACCCGGTATAGAAACCTGGAACATGAAATGGCCAATAAACAAGCAAAAAACATGTTCACTGCTTTCGGGCGAATTAACACCAGTTTTTTTCTTAAAAATTATAGCAAAAGGCCGAGCTAAAACAATCGCCGTTTCTACAACAACAGCTTTTTTAAATTTATTCAGTTCAGGATATTGCTCCGGGGACAGCAAAAATTTAAAAGCCAAGTCGTAACCAGGAACATCATTCGCTGGGAGCATGGCTAAAGCCATTTTCAGCAAGGATCGGTAAAGAGATTCTGGGCGGTAAGGTTGCGTAGTCATGTTAATACCCAGTTTTCCAGTTAAGAAATCCACTTGAATATCTTCTGAACTCCCACTTTTGGTATTAAGGATGACATTTCCGTTAGGTAGTTTCTTGATGCGCACCTTGCCGTTACCCGATTCAAAACCTGGCGCTTTGCGTTCCGAAATTAAATGATCAAACGTTCGATGGGTGCCTAATGACGCGCCAAGTTCAGTTTCGAGAGTGCCGAATAACTTGTTGCAAGTGTCGCATTCGTCGTATGAATAAACCCTATTGTTTCCCAGCAGTCGCGAGATCAAATGTGTGTGTTGGGCAAACGTAGTTTCGCTTCGTGTTTTTTTACAAAAGCGACATTGCTCCGTTTGCTTTTTTAGCTCTTTAGATTCCGTTAGATTTCCCTCTAATGTGCCTTGGCCTCCGTATGGCTCGTAAACTCTTAAAAAAGTTTCCGCTACTGGGCGCTCTTCCTCAGAAATATATACTTTTAACTGTTGCAAAATTTCAACGATCACTTTTCCGAATATAAGAAATAAAAACGGGAATCTGATCTCAACCGAACCTTATATGAATGTAATCTGCATTGAAGAAAAAGCCTTTTACACATCCGCTGTCCGAAGTTTGTAACCTCGGACGACTATACCTATAGTCTGCGACTACAATAAAACAACAAAGCCTCAAGTATTTCGACCGGAGGCTTTGTTCTATTCAGACGAAATCTGTTTTACATTCTCTTAAGCGGCTGCCCTGCACCAGATATATTGCCGTTTCCTAAAAGCGTTTTTCGGGTAAGGCTTTCTGGTTTACCCTTTGCATCACGGTTTATATACACCCGCGATACATTGGGGCCAATGTTGGCATTTAAGCCGGTAATAACCAACACATCAGGTTTAACTTCTTTTAACACATAGCTTTCAACGGGTTTTTCGGGTTCAACTCTGTTCCATAGTAAATCTCCTTTAACATTGGTGATGGTTATATTATTGCTGTATTTGCCAACCAGGGCTCCATATTTACTTTTCATATTTACGGCGGCGTTTGTGGCAATGCCATCATTGTCTATTATCCATTGCGCGGCCGCTTTCTGTAAGGTATCTGTTGATGTTTTCAGGATATCCTGCAATATCAGTTTGCGGGTTGCAGCAAGGGCATCGTCTTTGCCTATTGCTACGTCAGGTATTACCCCTGTACCTTCCCAGCCAACATTATCGTTTGGACCAGTCACCATCTTAACCGGGATAAATGCTGACAGGTTATTTTTTAGCGAAACATTACTGCCGGCTATCCCCGCACCCGCGCTGGTATCGCCAACTATAGTGGCGCGTTTTAGTTTCTGCATAGCGTAAGCAAACCCTTCCGAAGCCGATCCTGTGCCCCGGCCTGTAAGGATGTAAACCTTCGCGTCGGGCATGTGCTTGCCCGGTGTATAGGCATAGGTCCACTCTTGTTCATCGCGTTTGCGATCTTTGTAAAACCCGTTCAGATAAAATTGCTCGCGCCCGGGGGTATAAAAATAAGACGCCAGGAAGCGCCCCATTTGACCGCTACCGCCAGGGTTATGCCGTACATCCAGTATAACATATTTACTATAGGCAGACATATTCATACAAGCGGCTGCTATTTCAAAGGCTTCCTGCGATACAAGGAACGGCCCCGGTATCTCTACATAAGCCGTAGAAGTTGCACCGTCAACCTCTACTCTTTTAAATCCGTAATTAGCTTTTTGATCCGGGTTGCTCTCGCTTGGTGCCCTTCCGGCCGCGCCGCGCGGCGCAGTACTTCGTGAAACGCGCAGGTGCACATCCTTATGAGTTTTGCGCATATCCTCGGTGAGTTTTGCGGCAAGCGTGGCTTCAGTTAAATTATTATAATGTCCGGCGGCTTCATTTTTAAGCAAGTCCTCTTTATATTTAGCGCTTATTTCAGGGAACGGATATACCGCTACCAGTCTGTCGGCCAGTTTGGTAACAATCTCGTGCATGTCGGCATCATTTACAGTTTGGGCAAAAGATGGCAGGCTGCTTAACAGTAATGCCATCGTGGTGCATAATAACCGGCATAATCGTTTGGTAGAAGTTGATTTCATTGGATTGGTTTAAATATGAGGTGATTAATTGCCGTAAATATAAAAGTCCTGGTGCATATTTCCTTGGTTGAAGATGTTATTAACATCCTCCAAAAAATTCGAGATTTGTCCTGCTCCCCACAAAGAAGATAAAAAGCCCTTAGATTATCTCTATGGGCTTTTGGCTTATAGCTAACAAGGTTTACGCTTGCGCTAGGTTTATTCAGTAAATAAATGATGTAAAATAGCGATGCCATTATCCTGGTGGATAGCACCCATATTCAATATACAGATTTTAGATCGTACTTTCGATACTGATCTTGCCTTCATGATAAAGCCCGCTTGACAAGAATGTAATTATTTATGAACACTATTTACCACCATTTCAACGGAAATTTAATTTCATCAACAGAGCTAACGATCATATCTGGTTTGAATGCATAATGCCCAAGCCTGTCTTTAGTGGATATCCCGGATAATACCAAAATTGTTTTATATCCCATTTGGACACCTCCCTGTATATCTGTTTCCATTGTATCTCCTACAACCGTGGTTTCTGCTGTTTCCAATCCCAGGAATTTACGTGCCGAACGCATCATTACCGGGCTTGGTTTTCCGGTTACAAAAGCTTTCCTACCAGTTGCTTCTTCAATCATAGCTGTAGTAGCAGCAATACCTAAATTATTCCATCCCGGTTTTTTTGGAGAGGGGTCGCGGTTAGTTGTAATAAACTTTGCGCCGGCTAATATCATATCTACCGCCCGCTGAACCATTTCTAAAGTAAAATTCCTGCCTTCACCTAATACCACAAATTCAGGGTCGGTATTTACAAGGGTAATGCCGTTTTCATGTAAACTGCTTAATAAACCGCCTTCTCCTAAAACATAAGCCGTCCCATTTGGGCTCTGATCACCTAAAAATTTACCTGTGGCCATAGCGCTGGTATAAATATGCTTGTCTTCCACAATAATGCCAAATCCTTTAAGCTTCCGCACTACTTCCAGACTGGTTCGCTGGCTGTTATTTGTCATGAAAGCAAATGGTATATCTTCGTCAATTAGATGCTTAATAAATTTATCGGCACCAAATATAAGCTCCTCACCGCTATAAATAACGCCATCCATATCAATCAAAAGTCCTTGTTTCATATAATTATAATCTTATCATCAAAAAAGAATATTTATTCGCACTACACAAATATACCATTTTGGCAATACGTATTGCCATTAGTTGCCTACATGGCAATATAATTAACAATTATTTAATAATTTATTAAAGAATTGTTTGTCTTATTGCAGCCTTGAAAGCTAATATCTTTAAATTACCCATGCTTCAATCCATTTTGAAATAAAAGAACGGAATACTTATTACCGAAAATTTGATTAATAAAGAAGAGGCTCCATGTAATAAATGCCTTCTACCTCAGGCGATTAAGAAGCCTTTAGAGATAATATAAGTGCTTTTTTGCTTTATATCATTCGCCCTAAAAGAATAAAAAGTACACTATTTGGCAAACCTTGTTTGGTGCCTTACAAATTATAACCCGAAGATGAAAAAGTTAACCTATTTATTATTACTGTTAAGTTATACAGCCTTAGCGCAAATAAAAGAAAATAGGAACAAGGATGAAGCATTCTCTACATTTTATCAGCAAAGATCATCACTTTTCAGGCTATTACCCCAATCAAAAGGCGATATTATGTTTTTAGGGAACAGCATTACTAATGGTAATGAATGGGATGAGCTGTTTAATGACGCGAGCATCAAAAACCGGGGGATAAGTGGTGACGCAACCCTGGGTGTTTTAAACCGTTTAGATGAGGTTACTGCAAGAAAACCCGGCAAAGTATTTTTGTTGATTGGTATTAATGGCCAGACCGTAACGTAATTAAACAAGAAGATATTTTAACAATGAACCCGGTTTACCCTGCAATGCTTGCCTTTGCCGAGCGGAGTTGGGATGGTGGTGGCAAGCCGGGCTGGCATACAGTTATTATGAATGGCGATACGGCATTTTTGGCATTTGAAAAAAGATTAACAGATCAGCAAAAACAGTATTTTGGCAGCCTCCCGTTCCCATATATACAACAAGCAAATATTAAATGGAAGCTTTTTGGCCCATTCGCTAATAAAGGAAATTTGGCGAAAAAGTTTGCCCCTGAACAAACGGACTTTAATGCAGATAATGAAAAAAAATATTATACCGTTACCGGTGGGACCCTAATATTAAGGCATTTTTGGCATTCTGCTGTTGAAGGAATTTTGGATGAGGTTAGAGATAGCACAACTTATTACGCTTATACCAAAGTATGGAGTAACCAGGATACAACTTCTTTAATGTGGATTGGATTTTATAACATATCTCGGTCCGTCCCTTCATCAACACCGCAACTACATACATGGGATGACCGGAAAAGTGAAATATGGATAAATCATCAACTTGTAGCGCCGCCCGTATGGATTCATGCCGGGCAAGTTGGAAACATCGAAAAACCACTGGTAGACGAAGGGTATGAATACCGTCGGCCCATAAGTGTACAATTAAAAAAAGGATGGAACTACGTAATGGTGAAATTACCGGTAGGAAGCTTTAATTCAGCAAAAGGGCAGGTGCCGGTAAAATGGATGTTTACCGCGGTATTTGTGAAACCTTTTGGCAATAACTACCTGGCTGATGATCAGGTTGTTTTTATGAAATAAACAGATTAATCAAACAAGCGGGAAAAATGATTTTCGAGGTGGTTACGTATACCATTGCGCAGCATCTCAGCAGATCCCTTTTCTATCAGATCAACAAGCCCGCTGTGTGAAACAAATTTTTTCATTGTAATTTGTTTTTTTAACAGTCCGCTATGATGGACATAAATAAACACAGGTAATAGTAGTTTTTGGAAATTTTTAAGTGTTTCATTTCCGGTGATGTCGTATAAACGACCGTGAAATTTTATTTCCTGTTCAATTTCAAATAAATAAGCCTGTGCTTTTTTGGGTTCTGATTCTACAATATTTCTCAGATCAGCTATATCTTTTGGGGTAACCCGCTGTATAATAAAGTCGGCCATGCCAATTTCAAGCGAAAGCCGCATTTCAAATATTTCTTTCAGCGTGGCTTCATCAAGCATCTGTGGGTTCAGGCTTTTTTGAAGAATAGAGGTTAAATCAGGGCTGGTTATAACCGCGCCTCTGTGCTTTTTTGAATCTATCAGTCCAATCATACGTAAACGCAGCAATGCTTCGCGTATTACTGTGCGGCTAACACCCATGGCTTTGGTTAACTCCAGCTCTTTGGGTATAGAGTCACCTACTTTGAAGTTCTTTTCAATAAAAAGCTCAATCAGGTTTTTTTCAACCTTATCAACCAGCGAACTGGTATCTACATTTTTAAGACTTCCTATAAGCTCTTTAGATTTCATACACTTTATAATTTATCCCTCATAACCACTACCATAACTCAATAAGCATTCTTGATGTAAGCCGCAAAAATATAATTAAATTCTCAAAATGTTTAATGTTATACATAATACAATACTAATGCCGCAATTATTAAAAAATATTTTTGCTTAATCATTAAGTAGCCATTTAATTGATTTCATTAATGCAGGGGCCGTTTTTCTCGAAATTTTTAAAAGTGTACTTGTAACACTCAGTAAATCAAACTAAAAAAATAAATAGCTATTTATTTGGAAGCAATAACTTTATTTTTTTATAATTGTATTATGTTATACATAATACAATTATAAACTTATTAATCCCCCATTAATTATGACTAAGAAATTTACTTTCATCAGGGTTCTGTCAACGGTTATAGGAGTGTTGCTCCTGACTGTTGTAGCTCAAGCCCAAACCCTTAAAATTACCGGCAAGGTACTATCAGGTGATGATCAAACATCGGTACCGGGAACATCGGTGCTTATTAAGGGAACTACGAGCGGTGCCCAAACCGATTTGAACGGAGCCTACAGTATCCAGGCATCAGCTTCGGATATTTTGGTTTTTAAATCTGTGGGTTATCTAACACTGGAAATACCGGTTAAGGGTAAAACTGTGATTGATGTAACACTTAAACCAGATGTCCGGAATGTGAACGAGGTGCTGGTTGTTGGTTACGGAACCCAGTCGCGGGCAACCACTTCCAGCGCGGTAGCTAAACTGGACAACCAGGTTTTAGCGACAGCCCCGCGTGCCAACGTAGCCAGCGCTTTACAAGGAACCGTTTCAGGCCTGCAAGTAGTCGGTTCCAGTGGTGCTCCCGGAACAAGCCCAATAATTATATTACGTGGCGGCGCATCCATTAACAATCCTGCCGGACCGCTTGTAGTGGTTGATGGTGTGGTAAAGACCTACCAGGATATTCCCGAGCAGGATATCGCTTCAATAGATATTTTGAAGGATGCCGCTTCTACAGCGATTTACGGTGCGAGGGCCAATAATGGTGTAATATTAATTACCACCAAGCACGGTAAGGCAGGCACATCAGAATTAACGTATAAATTTACAACAGGCTTTAACCACGAAAGGCAGGGCTATAAATATGTAAATGCGGCAGACTATATTTATTATGGCCGTTTAGGCAGAGTGAACAACTTTGAAGGATTAAACTCAACAACAAGTATTACTCCGTCCCAACTGGCAACCATCAACAGCACCAGGGGGTATGGCTTATTACCAGATGCTGCAAATTTAGCAACATTTGACATACAAGCCGAAACGCCTGCCAATTTGGGCCTTTTACAACAAGGCTGGCAGGATATGGATGACCCTGCAAATCCCGGAAATAAAATTATTTTTAAGGACCATAGTGGCGAGGTAGCCAGTGCTTTATTCAGGAATACCCAGACCATAGACCATTATATAAATGCTTCGGGCGGAAATGATAAAGGCAAGTATTATGCAAGTTTTGATTACTACAATGAGCCGGGTACTGTGGTTGGCGCTAACTATAAACGTTACTCAGGTAATTTTAACGGCTCTTATAAAGTGAAACCTAATATTGAAGTAACTAGCGGTGTTACTTTTACAACTTCGCAGCAATACGGGGTATTTGGGGCGGGTAATGACAATGGTAATGATCCAAATGCTTTTTACAGAACATTATCGTTATGGCCCACATTTAACCCTTGGCTGGATGCGGCGCATACACAACCTAATCCCGGAAATGGAGGCAATGGCGATGGTAACCCTTTATATTTTATCGCCACCAATAAGTCGAGTTATATAACCGACAGGATAGTTGCCAACGCGGCCATAAAATGGGATATAATAAAAGGATTGTCGTTTACGTTTTCAGGCGCCGGATATTTAAATCAAACGGAAAATCAAAAGTTCCAGGACGCCCAGCAGACTTATGCAAATATATTTGCTACCCCTCAAACCTTTTCAAGTGTGGCCCGCCCTGCATCAGCTGCCTATAGCAGAAATTTCGAGCAAATCTATGATGCCACTTTAAACTATATCAAATCATTTGGCAAGCACAATTTAAGTGTTTTAGTAGGGGCCGAATATTTGGATAATAACTCTTTCAGTAATATTGTTTCAGGTACAGGCTCGCCTACTGATTTGATAACCACCGTTAATGCCTCAACTTTATTTGCAGCAGGCGGCGGTAACTCAAGTAATGTACAGGAAAACAGGATAATATCAACCTTTACCATGTTAAATTATGATTTCGATCAAAAGTACCTGCTGACCTTTGTATTAAGAGAAGACGGCACATCAGTGCTGGACTATTCGCAAAGGATAGGTTATTTCCCCGGAATGTCTGCCGGATGGAATTTACAAAAGGAAGACTTTTTCAAGAATTCGATCTTTAGCAAGGTTATATCAACAATAAAACCACGTGTAAGCTACGGGTCAAACGGAAACATTGGCGCATTAGGTAACTATGACGTTCAAGGTGTATATGCAGCCACTACACCATATAATGGTAATGGCGGTATTGCCAATACGGTACCAACTAACACTAAGCTTATATGGGAAACCAGTAAATCAATAGATGCGGGGATTGATGTGGGCTTCTTTAACGACCGGATAAGCTTAATAGCTGAATATTATAACCGGAAAAGCAGTAACCTGCTTACCAATATCCCTTTACCAAGTTACGCGGGATTTGGTAGTCTTGAAACAAACGATGGCACCTACCAAAATAAGGGTTTTGAATTTACTTTAAGAGCAAACATTATTAACCAACCCAATGGTTTAAGGCTTGATTTTGGCGCAACGGCTTCGTTTGATAAGAACAAGGTATTGCAATTGCCCAATAACGGCAACCTAAACAACAGGCAGGGTGGTATTCAAATATACGATCCAAAAACAGGAACGCTTCAATATGTAGGCGGTACTCAAGAAGGCCAGCCTTTAGGGCAGGTGTATGCTTATAAAGAATTGGGTATTTTTAAAGATGCCGCAGAGGTAGCTGCCCTAGCAGGTAACCGGGTAGATAATGTTGCAAATATTACAGGGCCTAATCTTGCTGCAGGTACAGGTGGGCACATTGCCCCGGGCGATGTTAATTGGCAAGATGTAAACGGCGATGGTATCATCGACTCAAGGGACCAGGTATATATGGGTAATATTTTCCCAACCTGGCATGGCGGGTTTAATTTTAACGCGGCTTACAAAAACTTCTCATTATACGCGCGCTTTGAATATTCTGGTGGAAATATCATTTATAATGATTTCGTTACCCGCTCGTTGGGCGGCTACCAGGGCTCATTTAATTTCATAGATGAAATTCATAATGCCTGGACACCTACCAATACCAACACTATGATACCTAAAGTGTATTACGCCGATCAGGTAGTTGGATCAAAACAAAACTATACACGTGCCAATAATGCAGGTGCCGCCTTAAATAGTGAAAATTCACAGTTTTATGAAAGCGGCAATTATTTGGCAGGCAGAGAATTTACGCTATCCTATGATTTTTCAAAATCATTGTTGGCCAAAACACATACGTTTAGCAGGGTAAGGTTATATGCAAGCGGAAATAATTTGTTTTACATCAAAAAATTCAGCGGGCCTGATCCCCAGGCGCCTATATCACCTGGTGCCGGTACCATATCAGGTATTTATATTGGCAATTACCCAACAGCGAGATCCTATATATTAGGCGTACAGGCTTCATTTTAACTTATTTTAATTTATTGAATATGAAAAAATATATCATAACAATTTTAACAGGGATATGCGTGCTTGGGCTGGTAAGCTCATGCAGAAAAGACCTGAGCCTTGCCCCGGTGAGTAGCATTACCGATGGCAACTTCTTTCAAACCGCCGAGCAGTATGATGCTTTTATGACGGGAATCTATACCAACTTCAGGACACATACTGAAAGCTTTCAGCGCCTTGGCGAAATGCGCGCTGATGAATTTGCTACTGATCCTGGTTCAGGTTCAGCTTTTACAGGAGAAGCTACACAAGGTGTTGAACGTTTGTGGCAGCAAAACCTAAACCTGGATAACCCCGGGGTAAGTAATTTTGGTGTTCCACCATCAGGCGGCAATAGCTTTTACTATAATATTGACCAGATCAACCTGATGATATCGAAGTTAAATAGTACATCAATAGTTACCCCGGCAACCAAAAGTGCTTACCTGGGTATGTGCTATGGTATTCGTGCTTTTTATTACTTCCAGATCTATCGTAGCTGGGGCGATGCTATTATCCAAACAGACCCTATATCAGGGAGCACGCTTAATTTGGCTACACTGGCCAAAGCTGCCTCGCCCCAAGCCGATGTAATAGCGCTTATCAAGGCTGATATTGATCGTTCAACAACCAACTTTGGCAGTAGCTATACATTTACCGGTTCTAAAACTTATTGGTCAAAATCAGCGACCTTAATGCTTAAAGCAGACGTTTACCTATGGACAAGTACGCGTGGAGGAGGAACAGCTGATGCAACTACTGCACAGGCCGCGCTAACTGATATTCAGACTAATGCACCAGGCCTACAGTTGCTGGCTTCTTATCCTGCAATATTCTCTACAAAGGGGAATAACGAAATGATCTTTGCAACTCACTATTTTAATACGGAGTCGTCAATGTCATGGATATCCGGCACTTTTACACCTCAAAGTGGCTTGATCGCTAACTTTTATGACTCGTTACAAAATCGCCAGTTCAACGTTGCAACCGATAACTGGGGCGGGCTATTACGTGCACCTGTAAAAATATCAACATTCAGGCAATTTAACCCATTAGATAGTCGCAGGCTGGCTAGTATACAGCCGGCCTATAGTAAAGTTGCCGGTAATTACAAAATAGCAGGATGCTTTGTAGACAAATATCAGGGCACCCAGGTATCAGGCGTAAGATCTTATGATAATGATTGGCCAATATACCGTTATGCTGATCTGTTATTAATGCTTGCAGAAGCAAAAGTGGATTTGGGACAGGACCCGACCACTGAAATAAATTTGGTCCGTGCGAGAGCTTATGGCACCAATTATAACGCCGCAACATTAGGGTATCCGCATCAGGCTATAGATGCCAACCCTAAAGAGGCAATTTTACAAGAACGTTTTCTGGAATTTATTTTTGAAGGAAAAAGATGGTATGACTTACGGCGCATGGGCGATAGCTATGTATATGCCCATACTACTTTATTGCCGGCAAATGCTTATGCTTTGTTTTGGCCCATTGACCGGGGCACGCTTACCAATAACCGGTTATTGGTGCAAACGCCGGGCTATCTAAGTTTTTAGAAAAAGACATAGCATTAAAAAGATAATAATGGTTCATAGCTGGACCCTATTAGGTTGGTTTAGATTGGTTGTTGATGCCGGGAGAGCCCTCTCCCGGCCATTAACTAAATGACATTAACACACAACCATTTATTACTATCTGTATTTATTACTATTTAATTAAATAATAAATGAAAATTGAACAATTACAGGGATTGATCTCAGCTCCCTTTACTCCATTTGATAAAAATGGTGAGCTTAATCTTTCTATAATACCATCGTATTACGAGTTTTTAAAACTAAACAATGTTACTGGGGCCTTTATCTGCGGCTCAACCGGCGAAGGTGTCTCCATGTCTGCCGATGAAAAAATGAAGGTTGCAGAGGCATGGGCAAATTGTACTGCAAATGATCCTGACTTTAAAGTAATGACACTTGTTGGCGGGACAAATCTATCCGAGTCTATCCAATTGGCCAAACACGCCTATCAAATTGGGTTGTATGCCGTATCATTTACGTCACCTTCGTATTTTAAACCGGCCAATGTACAGGTCTTAGCCCAAATGTGTGCTGAGTTAGCCAGTGCAGTACCCGAAATGCCATTTTACTATTACCATATCCCGGTTTTAACAGGTGGTGATTTTGCAATGATAGATTTATTAGCGGCCGTTGATAACAAAGTGCCCAATTTTGCAGGTATAAAATATACTCATGAGGATTTTATGGATTTTCAAAGTTGCATGAGTTTCAAAAATGGCAAATATGATATGTTATGGGGACGTGATGAAAACATGCTATCTGCCTTGGTTCTGGGTGCAAAGGGAGCTGTTGGCAGTACCTTTAATTATGCAGCACCCTTGTACTATAATTTAATAAATGCATTTGAACGTAATGACCTGCATAAAGCCCGCTTGTTACAGCAAAAAGCAATTGATATGATAAGGCTGTTAGGTAAATATGGGGGCATATCTGTAGGTAAGGCCTATATGAAAATGGTTGATATAGATTGTGGCGAGTTCAGGCTCCCGATAATGAATATGACTGCGGAACAATTTGCAAAGTTTAAACTGGACGTGCTGGAACTTGGTTTTGAAGCATTCAGGTCAAAGGTACAGCCGGTAAGCCATTGAATTTATAATTAATGAGGGCGGGAAACATTGTAGCTGTGATTTTTATGAGTATGTTAAACATGGTCCTTACACTAGGGGGGCAAAATAATAGTGCTGAAACTGTTGAATGGTCAAATGTGGCCTATTTACCAAATGCTAAGGGAACCGCAAAGCAATTAGGATTAGCAGGTGTATTTGCTGGTGTAAGCAATGATGTTTTATTAATTGCAGGTGGTTCAAATTTCCCGGGGCTTAAACCGTGGGAGGGAGGTAAAAAAGCGCATTATAACACCATCTACATACTTAAAAAAAACAACCGAAATGAATTTACCTGGCTATCGTCAAAAACTCAGTTAAAAAACAAAATAGCTTACGGAGCAAGCGCTACCATTACAAATGATATTATTTGCGCCGGTGGCGAAACAGAAAATGCTAGCAGCAGTCGTAACACTTTTTTAATGCAATGGGATGCAGATAGTAAAGAAGTAGTGTTTCATGACCTTCCTTTATTACCAATCCCGCTTGCAAATGCTGGTATGACAAGTATTGGCAAAAAGGTATATTTAGTTGGTGGCGAATCAAACGGGAAACCATCGACCAAAGTTTTTATACTTGATCTCTCGGCTCATCATTTACAATGGCAATCCCTGCCTGATCTACCAATCGCCCTGTCGCATTCTGTTACGGTTACACAAACAAATGGTAAATACCCATGTGTTTATGTAATAGGTGGCAGAAGCAGTACCCCATCGGGTATAAGCCAATTGCATAATACTGTATTCTGCTTTGATCCGGAGCGGCAAAAATGGACTGCATTAGCCCCAATAAGCGATGGTAGCCACATTGCCAATTTATCTGCCGGTACAGGCGTTGTTTTTGGCGATCATGAAATACTGTTGGCAGGCGGCGACAAAGGCAATATTTTCCACCAGATTGAAACGTATAACGCGGATATAGAAAAAGCAACCACCGATGAAGAAAAGCAAAAGTTACAGGCCGAAAAATTAGATTTAATAACGCATCATAAAGGGTTTAGCCGTGATGTGCTTTTGTATAATACGCTAACCAATAGCTGGAAAAAAATTGGCGAATTACCGTTTTTAACACATGTAACTACTACGGCAGTAATGTGGGATAAAGACATTTATATACCGGGCGGAGAGATAAAGCCAGGCGTACGTACGCCTAATGTGGTAAGGGGCCGGGTATACGTACATCATATTAAATAATATCTTTATAAAAGCACGGAGCTATTAAATGTACCTGCTTGAAATTATATAAAATGCAATATTCAAAAAAATATCCGTGGATTTTGGTAGGGCTGCTATGGGTTGTGGCATTGCTAAATTATATGGACAGGCAAATGCTTTCAACCATGAAACCTGCCATGCAAATGGATATTGCCGAATTGCAGTCGGCTACAAACTTTGGGTATCTGATGGCCATTTTTCTCTGGATCTATGGCTTAATGAGCCCTGTATCCGGTTTAATTGCCGATAGGTTTAACCGTAAATGGTTAATTGTTTATAGCTTATTTGTATGGTCGGCGGTTACATTTGCCATGGGCTATGCTACTACCTTTAACCAAATTTACTGGTTGCGGGCCATTATGGGTATCAGCGAAGCTTTGTATATCCCTGCGGGCCTGTCATTAATAGCCGATTTTCATTCCTCAAAAACACGATCACTAGCCATAGGCATCCACATGACCGGCCTTTACATGGGGCAGGCCCTGGGCGGTTTTGGTGCAACTGTAGCCGCAAAATTTTCGTGGCAGGCTACTTTTCATTCGTTTGGGATGGTTGGAATTTTGTATTCCGCAGTACTTATCATCTTCCTGAAAAATAAAGAGGTTTCAGCAGCACCAACGACAACCGAAGGTATGCCTGTAACAAAACGACCTCCATTATTTAAAGGCCTCGCCACATTATTTAGTAACAGCGCTTTCTGGATCATCCTTTTTTATTTCGCGGTTGCCAGCTTACCCGGCTGGGCCACCAAAAATTGGCTGCCGACACTATTCGCGCAAAATTTAAATATCCCCATGTCGCAGGCTGGCCCATTATCAACTATTACAATTGCTGCATCTTCATTTGTGGGTGTTATGTTTGGGGGGATACTGTCAGACCGGTGGGTTCAGCGTAATATAAAAGGCCGGGTATATACCAGTGCAATCGGCCTTGCGTTAACTATACCATCGTTATTGTTGCTTGGGTTCGGTCATTCGCTTTTTAACGTAATTGGCGCGGCAGTTTGCTTTGGCTTGGGATTTGGCATGTTTGATGCCAATAATATGCCCATCGTTTGCCAGTTTGTTTCAGCCAGGTATAGAGCAACAGCTTACGGAATGATGAATATGACCGGCGTGTTTTTTGGCGCATTTATTACCGATCTATTGGGCAAGTCATCCGATGCCGGTAACCTCGGGCGCGACTTCGCCATTTTATCCGGGATTGTGATCATCGCGTTATTCATACAGGTTTATTTTCTCCATCCCAAAAACAATGATTTTGCGGAGGTATAGTGTATGAATTATAGCACCGAAAAAACAGCAAAATTAAAACAGCAGTTTTCGCTGCTTATACTTTTTGTGTGTTTGTTGCAGGTAAACGTATATGCCCAAAGCCCCTTCAAAGTAGCCTGCGTTGGTAATTCTGTAACGTATGGCTATGGCTTAACCAACAGGGAGCAGGATTGCTACCCCGCGCAGCTGCAGCAATTTTTAGGGCAAAAATACCAGGTTAAAAATTTTGGTCATAGCGGTGCTACGCTATTAAAAAAAGGACATAATCCTTATTATAAAACGCCAGAGTTTTCTGAAGCAATAGCTTATCAGCCCGATATCGTCATTATTCATTTAGGTTTAAACGACACCGACCCGCGCGACTGGCCCGATCATAAAGAAGATTTCGAGGCCGATTACGCTTATCTGATCAGAGAATTTAGAAAAGCCAACCCGGCGATAAAAATTTACATCTGTCGTTTAACTCCAATTTTTAGCGGGCACCCACGGTTTAAATCGGGTACAAGAGATTGGTACGACCAGGTACAGGCGCTAATACCGGTAATAGCCAAAGCCAATAAAATCGGATTGATAGATCTGCATGAATCATTATATAACCGCCCCGACCTGTTTGCCGATAACTTGCACCCCGATAAAGAAGGAGCTGGAATTATTGCCCGAACCGTTTACCAGGCCATATCCGGTAATTACGGCGGTTTAAAGATGCCGGATGTGTTTACAAACCACATGGTGCTGCAAAGGGATCAGCCTTTGCCCCTTTATGGCAAAGCTAATGCCGGCGAAATAGTAACGGTAACTTTTCATCATCAATTATTAAAAACCATGGCTAATGAACATGGTGATTGGAAGGTTGTTTTCCCACCGATGAAATATGGCGGACCTTTTGAAATGAAGATAGCAGTTGCTGATTCAACAATTCTTTTAAAGGATCTGTTGATAGGAGATGTATGGTTATGCTCGGGACAATCAAATATGGCGTTCCGCTTAAAACAATCGACTGGAGGAAAAGATGAAATTAATGTAGCCGGGCGTAATTCCTCATTACGCTTATACCAATTGAATGTTTTGAAAGAAACAGACGCGGTGGCCTGGGATACTACGGTATTACGTAAAGTGAACCAATTAAAATATTTATCGGGTACATGGAAAACGAGCGATCAGCTTTCGGCGGCAGATTTTTCGGCAGTGGCCTATTACTTTGGGAAAAAGATCAACGCTGATGAACATATCCCTATTGGTTTGATACAGGTTGCAGTTGGCGGTTCGCCCATTGAATCATGGATAGACCGCTTTACGATGGAACATGACCCCATAATGGTAGACGTGTTGAATAACTGGCGAAAATCAGATTTCATTATGCAATTTTGCCGCGACCGGGCCGATACGAATTTAAGTAAAACTACTTCGGCCAGGCAACGCCACCCTTATGAGCCTTGCTATAATTACGAGGCCGGCATAGCGGCGTTAACAGGTTTTCCCATCAAAGGAACGATATGGTACCAGGGCGAAAGCAATGCCCATAATTTGGAATTGTATGCGCACGAGCTACCGGTTATGGTAAATAGCTGGCGGCAAAAATGGAGACGCAATTTCCCATTCTATTTTGTGCAGCTATCAGGTATCGACCGCCCTTCGTGGCCGGCCTTTCGTAATATGGAACGACTGATACAACAACAGATACCCAATTGCCAAATGACTGTTAGTATGGACATGGGGGATTCGCTAAATGTACATTATACCCGTAAAAAAGAGGTTGGCGAACGTTTGGCTCTGCTGGCGCTGCATTACACTTATAAAAAAAATATAGTTGCCGAAGCGCCGCAAGCACTATATGCGCGGCAAAACAAAAACTGGATAACCTTAGCTTTTCCACCAGTATCGCAATTAAAAGCATTGGATAATCAACCCTTAAAAGGCTTTGAACTAGTTAATACAAAGGGCAAACGCATTGCCGTAAAAGCGTCAGTTAAAAAAAACAGGGTATTGCTTAACGTTCCTCCAGGCGAAAAAATAAAAACAATTTATTATGCCATGCAGCCCTTTACTCGGGCCAATTTAGTTAACAGCGCCGGGCTGCCGGTGTCAACTTTTACACTGCCTTTAAATTAAGATCAAACGAATATGAGCTATACAAATACCGACATTGAACAACTAAGATCATTCTACGAAAATCAATTACTGAATGATACTGTGCCTTTTTGGTTCCCAAGATCAATAGATGAAGAATATGGTGGCTACCTGTTAATGCGCGATCAGGATGGCAGCCTGCTGGACGATGATAAGGCGGTTTGGATACAAGGGCGCACAGCATGGCTTTTAGCCACTCTATATAATACTATTGAGCCCCGGCAAGAATGGCTTGAAGGCTCAAAGATTGGCATTGACTTTTTGTTAAACCATTGCTTCGATACAGACGGGCAAATGTTTTTCCATGTCACCCGCGATGGCAGCCCCATCCGTAAACGCCGGTATTTTTTCTCAGAAACTTTCGCGGTCATAGCTACTGCTGCTTATGCTAAAGCCAGCGGTGATGAGGCAATGGCTGCAAAGTCAAGAGAGCTGTTTGGTAAATGCATTGAATATGCTACTGTGCCGGGCTTACTTCCGCCTAAATTCACCTCTACACGCCCCTCAAAAGGAATAGGTGTACCCATGATCATGATCAACACAGCACAGCAATTAAGAGAAACAATTGGCGATGACCGTTGCGACGAATATATCATGCAATGGATCGGCGAAATAGAACGGGATTTTGTAAAAGATGATATTAAATGTGTAATGGAACAGGTGGCTCCCGATGGTAGTATTATTGACCACATTGACGGCCGCACATTAAACCCGGGCCATGCCATTGAAGGCGCGTGGTTTATATTGCACGAAGCCCGGTATCGTAATAACGACCCGCATTTAATTAAACTGGGTTGTAAAATGCTTGATTATATGTGGGAACGGGGATGGGATAAGGAGTATGGTGGTGTTTTGTATTTCAAAGATGTTTATGATAAACCCGTACAGGAATACTGGCAGGACATGAAATTTTGGTGGCCGCATAACGAGGTCATCATCGCTACACTTTTAGCATATACTATTACGGGCGATGCGAAATACGCTGCATGGCATAAAATGGTACATGATTACGCCTACAACCATTTTCATGATAAAGAGCATGGCGAGTGGTTTGGCTATCTGCACCGCGATGGAACCATAGCTCAAACCGCCAAGGGTAATTTATTTAAAGGGCCGTTCCATTTGCCCCGGCAGGAATGGTATTGTTTACAACTATTGAAAAACATACAATTATGAAAAGAATAGGATTATTGGCCATCATACTGATGGCGATTTTTAATTATATAAATGTACAGGCACAAGATGTTGCGGTATTTACGTCAGGAACCGATGGGTTTAAAAGTTACCGGATACCTGCCATAGTTAAGTTACCCCAGGGCGCTTTGCTGGCATTTTGCGAAGGGCGCGTTAACGGCGCTGCCGACTTTGGCAATGTAAAAATTGTATTAAAAAAGAGTTTAGATAACGGGAAAACCTGGGGGCCTCTGAGCATAGCTGTTTCAAACGACACCTTGCAGGCAGGCAATGCCTCGCCGGTAGTTGATCTTACTGACCCTGCTTACCCAAAAGGCAGGATTTTCTTGTTTTATAACACCGGCAATGTGTCCGAAAACAAAATACGCAAGGGATTGGGTGTACGCGAGGTTTGGTACAAAACATCCATTGATGGTGGCGCATCATGGTCGGCCCCGGTTAATATAACCTTACAGGTGCATAAACCTAAACAACCATCATTTAATGCAGCCTACAATTTTACCGAAGATTGGAGAAGTTATGCTAACGGCCCCGGCCATGCAGTGCAATTTATTTCAGGTAAATATAAAGGGCGCATTTATGTTGCCGCCAATCATTCGGCGGGCCAACCATTGCCACGGTATGCAGATGGCAGGGCCCACGGCTTTTATACAGATGATCATGGCAAAACTTTTAAACTGAGTGATGATATTACTACACCCGGTGGCAACGAAGCTATGGCTGTGGTGCTTTCAAACAATAAACTTATGATCAATGCCCGTAACCAGTTGGGTAATGTTAGGGAAAGAATTGTAGCGGTAAGTAGCAATGGGGGCAAAAGCTGGGATAACACCTACTTTGACCATAATCTTCCTGACCCGGTTTGCCAGGGGAGCATCCTCAATATTGGACAAATAAAAGGAAAAGGTGTGTTGGCATTTTGTAACGCGGCAGATACTTCAGGTCGGGATAATTTAACATTGCGTATCAGTTTTGACGAGGGTAAAACCTGGACCATAAATAAAGTAATTGCCAAAAGCCCCGAAGGTTATAAGGGCGATTACAGCGCCTATTGTGACCTGGTCAAACTTTCGGACTCAAGCTTGGGCGTTTATTATGAAAAAAATAATTATAAAGAAATCATGTTTAAGGCTATAGACTGGAAGAAGGATTAGCTGCGCTTTTCACTGTATTTAACAATTCATTATTAAAATCAGGACCTTGTAAATCAGGTTCAAAAGCTTAACTAAAATATATGCCACGCTTAAATCTCCTGGAAGAAACCCGTTACGAGAAACTACCAGTTACTGTTTATCCTGATCAACAAATAGCTGCTTTACATGTCGCATCACGAATAGCGGATGTTATAAGAACAAAGCAACAAAATAACGAAAATGCAATATTGGGCTTAGCCACAGGTGCAACCCCCGTTGGTGTTTATGCCGAACTGATAAGAATGCATAATGAAGATGGCTTATCATTTCAAAATGTGATAACTTTTAACCTGGATGAATACTATCCCATGAAGCCTGACGCTGCGCAAAGCTATGTCACCTTTATGAATGAAAATCTGTTTGATCATATCGACATTAAAAAAGATAATGTACATATACCGCATGGCATATTAAATAAGGAGGATGTAGCGGCATGGTGTTTACAATACGAAAAACAAATAGAAGCACTGGGCGGCCTTGTTTTGCAAATACTGGGAATAGGCCGCACGGGCCATATCGGGTTTAATGAGCCGGGGTCTGCGCCTAACTCAGGTACTCGGTTAGTTACCTTGGATGATTTGACACGTAGTGATGCTGCCCGCGATTTCGGCGGCAAACAAAACGTACCAACCAAAGCCATTACGATGGGTATAGGTACCATTTTTAAAGCACGCGAAATTATCCTGATGGCCTGGAACAAAAAGAAGGCCACCATCATCAAAAAAGCGGTTGAAGGTGAAATTTCAGGGGAAGTGCCGGCTACTTATCTGCAATTGTCTGAGCATGTAACGTTTGTGCTGGATGCCGATGCCGCATCAGACCTTACCCGCTTTGATACACCGTGGTTAGTTAAGGATTGTACCTGGACAAATCAGCTTAAAAAGAAAGCGGTAATGTGGCTGGCTAATACGTTGAAAAAGCCAGTGCTTAAATTAACCGAAGAAGATTATAATAATCATGGCATGGCCCAGTTAGCTGTTGAACAAGGACCGGTTTACAATATTAATATTGACATATTTAACCAGATACAGCATACCATTACAGGTTGGCCGGGCGGCAAGCCAAATGCCGATGATAGCCAGCGCCCTGAAAGGGCGAATCCTGCTAAAAAGCGTTCTGTTATATTTTCTCCGCATCCGGATGATGATGTCATATCAATGGGTGGCACCTTTATCCGCCTGGTTGACCAGGGGCATGATGTGCATGTAGCTTACCAAACATCAGGCAACACCGCCGTATGGGATGATGATGTATTGCGCTATATAGAGTTCGCCATTGATTTTAACAAAAGCATGGGCAAAGATGCCGCCAAACTAACCGGCGTTTACGAAGATATGCGCACCTTTTTGGAGAAGAAGAAACCTAACCAGGTTGATACGCCTGATATTTTGAATGTAAAAGGCTTTATCCGTAAAACGGAAGCTATATCGGGCGCACGGTATGCAGGTTTAAGCGATGACCATATCCACTTCATGTCATTACCATTTTATGAAACGGGCAAAACCAAGAAGAATACCGTAGGCGAAGAGGACATCAGGCTTACCATGGAGTTACTGCAAAACATAAAGCCGCAACAAATATTCGCCGCCGGTGATTTTGCCGACCCTCATGGAACGCATATTGTATGTTTTAATATTATCACTGAAGCACTAAACCGCTTAAAACAAACAGAAGATTGGGTTAAAGATTGCTGGTTATGGATGTATCGTGGTGCATGGCATGAATTTGATACTTACGAGATAGAGATGGCCGTACCGCTATCACCACAGGAGGTTTTAAGAAAACGTAATGCTATATTTAAACATCAATCGCAAAAAGACAGGCCGGTATTCCCTGGTGATGATGCCCGCGAGTTTTGGGTGCGCGTAGAAGACCGTAATCGTGAAACAGCACGTAGCTATAATGAGCTTGGCCTTGCAGAATATGCGGCAATGGAAGCTTTTGTAAGATATATTTACTAGGAATATTTTAAATTTATACCCTCATTGATATTTTTTGTGAAAAAAATTAAGAATATAGTTTTTGCAGCTTTTGTAATCATTTTAATAGCAGGCTGGAGACCATCATCAGCACAGGTGAGGCATGCCTTTAAATTGAGCAAATCAGAATTTTTATTAGACGGGAAGCCATTCCAGATCATCAGCGGCGAAATGCACCCGGCACGCATACCACATGAATACTGGCGGCATAGAATTAAAATGGCCAGAGCAATGGGCTGTAATACCATAGCGGCTTATGTGTTCTGGAATTACCATGAAAGTAAACCCGGTGTTTTTGATTTTACCACCGGCAACCATAACATAGCCGAATTTATAAAGATCTGCAAAGAAGAAGGGATGTGGGTTTTACTACGCCCCGGCCCTTATGTTTGTGCCGAGTGGGACTTTGGCGGCCTGCCACCTTATCTTCTTAAAATTCCGGATATTAAGGTGCGATGCATGGATCCCCGTTATATAAATGCGCTTACCGGCTATGTACAACATTTAGCTAAAGAGGTTGCACCATTACAATGCGTAAATGGCGGCCCCATTTTAATGGTGCAGGTAGAAAATGAGTATGGAAGCTACGGTAATGACAAACAATATTTAAAGAAACTGCAACAACTATGGGTAAGTAATGGCATTAAAGTGCCTTTTTACACTGCCGATGGCGCTACCCCATATATGCTGGAAGCCGGGCATGTGCCAGGCACCGCGATTGGATTGGATAGTGGCACCAGCGATGCTGATTTTGACCAAGCCACAAAGGCCGATCCTGGTATGCCATCTTTCAGTAGTGAAACCTACCCGGGGTGGTTAACACATTGGGGCGAGAAATGGGCAACTGCCGATACCCCATCCATTCGTAAGGAACTTACTTATCTGCTAAAAAATAAAAAATCATTTAACCTTTATGTTATTCATGGCGGCACCAATTTTGGTTATACTGCGGGGGCAAATGCAGGTTCGGCAACACAATACCAGCCCGACATAACCAGCTATGATTATGATGCGCCGATAGACGAACAAGGCAATGCTACACCAAAATACCTGATGATGCGTAAACTCATCGGGAAGTATGTGTCTTATAAAATTCCTGAAACCCCGAAACCTTTTAAAACAATTACTATACCCGAAATAAAACTGCAACCGTTTACTACTATCTGGCAAAACCTTCCGCAGCCAATACATTCGGCACAACCAAAACCCATGGAGGCGTTTGACCAGAACCAGGGATTGATGCTATACCGTACACATCTTATCGGACATAAAAGCGGTAGGCTTACTATAACTGAACCACATGATTATGCCTTGATATTTTTGAATGGCAAATATATTGACAGTGTTTATAGGGATGGCGGAAAGTGGACTATCAATATACCAAAAAGTGATGTTGCTAACCCTACGCTTGATATTTTGGTTGAGGGTATGGGCCATATCAACTTTGCACAATACATTATTGACCGAAAGGGAATTACAGACAGAGTTACCCTAAATGGAATGACCTTAATGGATTGGGCCATTTATAAACTGCCGCTTGACGAAACCTTTGTGAAAAGTTTAAAACCTTCTACAGATGCAAATACCATAAATGATAAAGCAAAGTTTTTAAAAGGCGCGTTTACTCTTACAGAAACGGGCGATACTTATTTTGACATGAGTAAATATGGTAAAGGCGTTTTATTTGTAAACGGGCATAACTTAGGTAGATTTTGGAATCGCGGGCCACAGCAGCGCTTATATTGTCTTGCGTCTTACATAAAAACCGGGGTTAACAAAATAGTCATATTTAATTTGCAAAATTCTGCTGCTTTGTCACTGAATACTTATCCCAATCTTAAATAACAATAGATTAAATGCCGTTTTATAAAAGTGTGTTCAGGTGTATCAACGTGTACCGTGGTACAGTTATAGGCTAGCTATTTCATTTGTTTTAATGGAGCCGTTAACAAAAGTTAGTGGTTTTTTTGTGCGTTATGTTTTGTAGGTTAGTACCACATAAACCATAATAGTCGGTAACTTCCGCTATGCTTTAAAAATCTGCAATATTACAAATGAAAAGAATCGGCTCAACCATCCTGATACTATCCATTTTTAGCCTCCATTGTTTAAGTCAATCCGCTATTCCTTTTTTAAAAAGACGGGATACCACTACCCAGCTTATTGTTGATGGTAAACCTTTTTTAATATTGGGTGGCGAGCTGCATAATTCCAGCTCGTCTAACCTAAACTATGTAAAACCGCTATTAGCTCAATTTGCTGCTGAACATCTAAATACCGCGCTCGCTTCTGTTTGTTGGGATATGGTGGAACCCCGTGAGGGCAAGTTTGATTTTAGCCTTGTTGACGGTCTGATCAAAGCCGCCAGGGCGAATCACCTGCGGCTTGTGTTGCTATGGTTTGGCAGCTGGAAAAATGGGGTGTCAACCTATGTACCCGAGTGGGTTAAAACCAACCAACAACGGTTTCCCCGCGTTCAGCGCAAAAATGGACAAAGCCTGGATATGCTATCTACCTTTAGCCAAGCTAATGTGGATGCCGATGCAAAGGCCTTCGCGGCGTTCATGGCGCACCTTCGCCTGGTAGATGGCGTAGCGCGTACGGTGCTGATGATACAGGTAGAGAACGAAGTGGGTAATTCGCCCGAATCGCGCGATCATTCAGCTATGGCAGACAATGCCTTAAAAATGCAGGTACCTACAGACCTGACTGATCTGCTGGTGAAATACAAAGCCGAATTAGTGCCATGGCTTCGCGAGAAGTGGGAGGCCGGTGGGTCAAAAACATCAGGAACGTGGGAAGATATTTTTGGTACCGGCGATGATCCTGATGAGCTCTTTATGTCATGGAGCTATGCTCGTTACTGTGGCCAGGTTGCTAAGGCCGGTAAAGCCAAATATGCGTTACCCATGTATGTAAATACAGCGGTATCTACCTGGCAAAAGGCGGCACCAAATAAAGTAGGTGTCTACTATCCCAGTGGTGGGGCAATGCCGCGCACGCTTGATATATGGCGGGCAGGCGCACCTGCAATTGATATATTAGCCCCCGATATTTATAACTTTTTTGATGAACGGCCCGCCGAGTACCATACCGCATGGAATGCCTTGTTTATACCCGAGATGGGTAGGGACGAGAGTTATATTGGCCGTATTTTTTATTCCATTGGGCAGTATGATGCCATTGGGGTAGCGCCTTTTGGGATTGAAAGCGTACCTAAATTTGCAGAAGCATTGGGCAAAAGCTATGAGTTGCTGGCCAGTATAGCACCTATAATTTTAGCTAACCAGGGCAACGGTACCATGGGCGGCATCTGGTTGGATAAAGACCATCCGAAAAAGAAGCTACGGGTAGGTAGTTACACGTTAAATTTAGGCACCTCACGTTCTTATTCGTCAACTACGCCGGAGTATCCTGTAGGCATATTTATCCAGACAGGGCCCGATGAATACCTGGTTGCAGGCCGGGGCATAACGGTTGGCTTCACCCCCGAAACACCCGGCGACCCGATTGTTGGACTGGTAAGTGTTGAAGAAGGCAAAATGGTAAACGGCCATTGGATAGCTGGTCGCAGGCTAAATGGCGATGAGATCCTATCGGGCCACGGCCTGCGATTGGATGGCGATTATACTATTCAAAAAGTTAAATTGTATCGGTATCATTGATTCCACAAAAAGCAAAAAGCCTCCAATCTTTCGACTGGAGGCTTTCTGATTATCCTTATTTTACCCGTTCAATATAATCCCCGGTACGGGTATCTACTTTTATTTTATCGCCCTGGTTTATAAACAGCGGCACCTTTATTTCAACACCATTTTCTGTTGTAGCGGTTTTTAGCGCACCCGATGAGGTATCGCCTTTAACAGCCGGCTCAGAATACGTAATTTCTAATTCAACACTGTTAGGCATTTGTGCCATAATAGGTTCTTCGCTTTCAAATGATACAATAACGTTCATTCCTTCTTTCAGAAACCTAACAGACGGGCCCAATAGTGTTTTTGGGATGTTAAACTGATCATAAGTAGTGTTATTCATGATCACCATAAAATCACCATCGTCATACAAATATTGATAATCGCTGGTTTCTACCCGGCAAATTTCAACCTGCTCATCGGTGGCTAAACGAGCCTCAACGATCTTGCCGGTTTTAATATTACGGAACTTATCTAAATAAAATGCCCCGCCTTTACCCGGTGTACGATGCAGAACTTCGGTAACAGTTACCAGTTCGCCGTTATAACGTAATATATTCCCTACTTTAATTTCAGATGCCTTTGCCATGAATATCCTTTTAATTTTTTTTGAAGTCCAAAGATATATTAAGTTATGGTAATCATTTACATTAAAAGGAGAGAAAACTATTGCAATGGGTAACTAAGACGCAGTTGAAAGATTTGAGGCTCTTTTTATTTTTAGGATTATTACTGATGCGTTAAGTTTT
>DHIR01000163.1:15367-23610 GCA_002403905.1 Mucilaginibacter sp. UBA4741 | reverse complement strand
GTTGATGGGTTTTTAATTTCCATGCTGTGCTGGTCCACATCTACCACATAGTCAACACCATCAATTACTTCTTGGTCTACCTGCGAAAAATATTGTGGCGATGGTTTACCGCTGATGTTTGCCGATGTAGATACCAATGGCCTGCGTAAACGCTGTATCAATCCCTGGCAAAAAGGATGATTTGATACCCTGATACCTACACTGCCGTCATTAGCAATTAATGCAGGGGAGATGTTTCTTGCACCCGGCATAATTAGCGTTAACGGGTTTTCGGCATATTCTATCAGGTTATAAGCCAGCTCGGGCACTTCCTGTATATAACTGGCCAGTTTATTATCTGTATCCAGCAAAATGATCATGCTTTTGGCTTCATCCCGCTGTTTAAGATGATATATTTTCTTTACAGCTTCAGTATTGGCCGCATCACAACCTATTCCCCAAATGGTATCGGTAGGATAGAGGATAATACCGCCATCCTGCACAATTTTAAAAGCTTTAGATACTTCGTCTCTAAGCATGGTTTAAATATAAGCTCAAGGCGTTAATAATTCTTTGTTCGTCTAATAGTTCCATACACTTTGGTATGCCGTATAGTTTGCACTCGTTACGTACACATGGTTCGCAGTTTAACTGCCCTGCACGTAATACAGTTAAGTTAGTTTTGTTATAAGGAGCGGTATTGTGTTCATTACCCGCACCAAACAAGGCTATAACCGGTGTGTCCAAACTATTTGCCAAATGTGCCGGGCCAGAATCTGTGGTTAATAAAACCTTTGCGCCAGCCATTAAACTGGCTAATGTAACCAGCGTTGTTTTACCTGTGTAATTTTCTACCCTATCTTGATTTACAGCATCAACCAATATCTGCTCTAAAAAAACAGCATCTTTTGGCGCGCCTATCAGGCCAAACCTAACTTCAGTAAAAGTATTGGTTAATAATTTTAATAAGGCACGGCCTTTGTCCAATGGCATCCTGCGCGATTCCGCCTCAGAGTTAAAATTAAGTAATACCAGGTTGTTTGGTTCCCGCGTTTCGGGGTCAAGCATTACTTTACGGCCCGTTACCGGCATTTCATTAAACTGTTCTAATATTGACAAATACTCATCAACGCGATGAGCATTTTTAGGCCTTTTGCAGACTTTGGTCAAAAGTAAAAAGCCACCTTCTTTGCTAAAACCAACGCGTTGTTTGGCATTAGTTGCTTTACCCATTACTGCCGATGATAAAGAATCGGGCAGGTTAAAAAACAGGTCGTACTTTTCGGTACGCAAGCTTTTTCCATAACGGTAAGCGCCTGCAAGGCCGTTATATTCGTCTTTTGAAAATGAATGGATCTGGGTTAACCCAGGTATAAGTGAAGCTATAGGGCTCAGCTCTTTTTTTATGATAACATCAACCTGTGCCATCGGATAAAGCTGCTTAACCGCCCCGATGAAAGCTGTACTCATAACTACATCACCAAGCCAGTTAGGCAATCTTACCAGTATTTTCATTGAGTTATGAGCTTTGAGTTATGGGTGATGAGTTAAAGTAAGAGATATACTCATTACTAAGAACTCACCACTCTAAACTGTTAAACGGCAACATTGTTTTCCCTCAAAGCATCGTTTAACGATGTCTTTTTGTCGGTTGATTCTTTACGTTTGCCTATAATTAAAGCACACGGTACCTGGTAATCGCCGGCAGGGAATTTTTTGGTATATGAACCCGGAATAACTACAGAACGTGCCGGTACAAAGCTTTTGTACTCGACAGGGGTACTGCCCGTAACATCAATAATTTTGGTTGACGCGGTTAAAACCACGTTTGCACCTAGTACGGCCTCACGCTCAACATGCACACCTTCTACAACAATAGCTCTTGATCCTAAGAAACAGTTGTCCTCAATAATAACCGGGGCAGCTTGTACCGGTTCTAAAACGCCGCCGATACCAACACCGCCACTTAGGTGAACATGTTTGCCAATCTGCGCGCATGAGCCTACGGTTGCCCAGGTATCAACCATGGTGCCTTCGTCAACATAAGCGCCTATGTTTACATAGCTAGGCATCATGATAACGCCTTTTGCCAGATACGCGCCGAAACGTGCGGAAGCACCAGGCACTACACGTACACCGATTTTTTTATAGTCGGTTTTTAATTTCATTTTATCATGAAACATAAACGGACCGGCTTTAATTTCTTCCATGGTGCGTATAGGGAAGTATAATATTACGGCTTTTTTTATCCAATCATTAGTATGCCAGCGGGTGCCGATCAGTTCGGCAACGCGGATCTCGCCTTTATCTAACCGTTCAATTACGGTTTCAATAGCATCTGTATATTCTTTATAACCTAAAAGGTTCCTGTCTTCCCAGGCTGCCTCAATTAATTTTTTTAGATCTTGCATTGGTAAATTTAAACTTTCGACAAATTAAAGGAATTTTAGGGAGATTTGGTGGATAAGACATAATTGTATGTACCTTATCGCTATGAAAAAATATTTACTGCTAATAACAGCGCTATTAACCCTGCAAACTGCGCAAGCACAATTTACCGTTAGCGCTAATCAACATTATATATTAAAAGATGGTAAACCATTTTTTTGGATGGGAGATACCGCCTGGGAGCTTTTTGCCAAGCTAACCCGTGAAGAAGCAGATACTTATTTAAAAACAAGAGCCAGCCAGGGTTTTACGGTTATACAAGCTGCCGCTGCGGGATTAGATGAGGTTAGTAATATAAATGTTTATGGCGATATGCCATTGATAGACCGTGACCCAAACAAACCTAACGAGAAGTATTTTGAACATGTTGACTATGTGATAAATAAAGCCGAGCAATACCATCTTAACATTGTTTTTTTACCTTCATGGGCATCCGGTCCGCAGGGATATACTGAACAAAATGCAGCTGTATATGGTGCCTGGTTAGCCAAACGATATAAAAACAAAACAAACCTGATATGGATGCTGGGCGGTGATAAAGCGCCCCAAAGTAAAGATGTAGCTATTTGGCGCGCCATGGGCGAAGCCATAATGAAGGGTACAAATGACAAAGCTTTGATCAGTTATCATTCTGCACCCAATCGTTTAGGTTCGGCAGAATGGTTCAGGAACGAGGGGTGGTTTGCTTTTAACTCGTTCCAGAACGGCCATTGCCGCGATGAACCGGTTTATGATAAAATGCTGGCATCATATAACGCGTTACCTGCAAAACCGGAAATTGATGCCGAACCAATCTACGAAGATCACCCGGTATGTTTTAATGTGAAAGATCTGGGTACATCAAGCCCGTACGATGTAAGGAAATATGCTTATCTCGATCTGTTTGCGGGGGCATTTGGACACACTTATGGCTGCCATGATGTTTGGCAAATGTATTCGCCTAAAATGCCCGGGATAAATGGCCCGCATTTTTATTGGTATGACGCGTTAGAACTGCCCGGTGCCAACCAGATGCAGTATGTAAGGCGCTTAATGGAGTCGCACCCATATTTGGACCGTGTGCCTGATCAATCTGTTATCCTCGAAAATAACAACCCACCAGCCGAGCGTATACAGGCTACACGTGGCAGCGATTATATTTTTGTTTATACCGCGGCAGGCAAGCCATTTACTGTTGACCCAACTAAAATAAAAGTAAGCCACTTAAAAGCCTGCTGGTATAACCCGCGTGATGGTAAAGTAACGGCTATCGACCTAAATAAGATCAGCGATTATAAATTCTACCCGCCATCACGTGGCTATGGGCAGGATTGGGTTTTGGTGTTGGATGATGCCGATAAGGGTTATAAATTATAGATTGGGAAGATTTGCTAAATTTGTGGATTGAATTATGCCCGAAAAAGAAAAACTACGAATAGATAAATTTCTCTGGTCCATCCGCCTGTTTAAAACGCGCACGCTGGCATCTGATGCCTGCAAGGCGGGGCGCGTAAAGCTGGATGGCAATAATATTAAACCATCGCACGAGGTTAAGCTGGGCGAAACCTACCAGGTATCAAAAGGGCCGGACCGTAAAATTATAAGAGTAACCGGACTGTTGGAAAGCCGCACCGATGCCAAAACCGCAGTTGGCTATTATGAAGATATTACTCCGGTTGAGCAAACGCTTGCATTTAAATCAATGTTCCAGGCCCCGGTACTAAAACGCGATAGGGGTACGGGTAGGCCAACCAAAAGGGATAGGCGAGAGATTGATGGTTTGCAGGATGATTTCTTTAAAAAGGAAGTTGAATAAGCCTCTCTAAATCTCCCCCGGTAGGGGAGACTTTTTTATTAAAGTTCTATTAAAAGCCCTCCCTACCGGGGAGGGTTGGGAGGGGCTTAGTAGTCTGTCCTACTTTCTGATTCCCCCCATAACTTAAACGCACTCAACGCTTCATCGCGCATTAACTGTACAATGGGTAGTTTGCGTTTGTCCATGGGCAGGTCAAGCTCTTCGTAAATAAAGTGGTCATCAAAACCTATTGCAGCTGCATCAGCTTTGGTATTGGCGTAGTAGATCTTATCTATCCGGGCCCAATAGATTGCGCCAAGGCACATAGGGCAGGGCTCGCAGCTGGTATAAATTTCGCAGCCTGCTAAACTAAAAGTCTCCAGTTCCTGGCAAGCCAGGCGTATGGCCGATACCTCGGCATGTGCTGTGGGGTCATTAGTAGGTACAACTCTATTGGCGCTGCGGGCTATTACCATTCCATCTTTCACAATAACGGCACCAAACGGGCCGCCTTGTCCTTCTGTTACATTGTATTCGGATAGGTCAATCGCCATCCGCATAAATTTTTCGTGGTTGCTCATAATAGAATCAAGATTTAAGAATCAAGAGGCAAGAATATATCTCCTGCCATTAAAAGAAAAACCTCAACTTACAGTTGAGGTTTTTAATATCGAAATTAAATATTTAGCATCTGCACCCCCGATAGCTATCGGGGCGCACATCCGCTTATTTTTTATCCTTTGCGTAAGCGTCATTTAATATTTTAACCGCATCGGTAGTTATGTCAAGGCTTGGGTCGACATATAATACCCCCGGAGCAGATTTTGAGTAAGTTAATACCAATTTATAACCTTTTTCTTTAGCGTAGGTTTTAGAAAAATCGGTCAACTTTTCATAAAGCTTGTTGGTTTCTTCTCCTTGCTCTTTTTGAAAGTCTGCACCTTCGCTTTGTTCAAACTGCTGCTGCGTTTGTTGTTCGCGTGCTAAACGCGCCTCAATAGCCTGGCGTTTATCAGCAGGTAAAGTAGCCGCGTCTTTTTGATAATCGGCAATTTCGCGGGCTAATGCCTGGCGTTTAGAATTAACTTCAGCCTGAGCTGCTTTACCTTTTTCGGTAAGGCGGGCCTGCATGTCTTTAGCATAATCATATTTGGCTAATAAAGAATCAGAGTTTATATATACTGTTGTTCCTTTATCAGATGTTGTTGTTGAAGCTGCAGCCGTTGTTGTTGCTGCCGGTTTATTATTGCAGGCAACCATGCTTGCTACCGTTAATAAGCCTAAAGTAATGGTTAAAATAGAACCCGTAGTTTTCATTTAAATTGATTTGTTTTTTTGATGATTGATGGCGCTAAGCACCTCGTTATTTTTAATAAATTTTTTCACAAAGATAAACTTTCGTACTAACTATCCTAATCAATTACCCGGCTTGTATTCACACCGGTATTAAGGGTTTAGGCGGTAGTAATTTTGGCTGTTTGCCGGGTATTAGTGGTTTAATTGGTATTAATTTAGGCGGTTTTTCGGGCATTAAGGTTTATACCGGTAGTGATTTTTGGTGTTTTCCGGGCATTGGCGCTAATGCCGGTAGTGAGTTTTTTGATTAACATTCAGCATATCAGCTATTTGTGGTTTTTATTTAGATTTTTTCGCTGATTTTTTATCTACCGCGAAGCAAAAAAACGATCGTAAACAGCGCCGGAAATAGAGGCCTCAGGTATCTACAAAAATACGAAAATCAGTCCGTAAAAAATAATGGTAGCCGCATTAAAATACAAACCTTTTCCCAGCCCTCTTTCCGCCGAAGACGAAGAGAGGGCCGACCAGCGTAGCGTAGTCGGGGTGAGTAATCGCCGACAGGCATTGACGGTAATATCGCTTCATTAGTACTCACCCGGTCTTTGCTACGCTGGTCGGCCCTCTCTGTGCTTCGCGCAAAGAGGGTAAAATTGTCCTATTCATTTTATCAACAGTAGTGAATATTTGCCGTAAAATGAGTACTTTTGTGAGTTATTGTTTTAACCAAAATATGAGCGAAGAAAATATAGACAAATCGAATTACTCAGCAGATAATATACAGGTTTTAGAGGGTTTAGAAGCGGTGCGTAAGCGCCCGTCCATGTACATTGGCGATACAGGCTTAAAAGGCTTGCATCATTTAGTGTATGAGGTTGTAGATAACTCGATAGATGAGGCACTGGCCGGCTATTGCGACACGATAGACGTTACCATACACAAAAGCAATTCAATTACCGTTGTTGATAATGGCCGTGGTATCCCAACCGGTATTACTACTAAAGAAAAAGTATCAGCACTACAAATTGTAATGACCGTTTTGCACGCCGGTGGTAAGTTTGATAAAGACACTTACAAAGTATCTGGTGGTTTGCATGGTGTGGGTGTAAGTTGCGTTAACGCGCTATCTATCCACATGAAAACTGTTGTTGAGCGCGATGGTAAAATGTTTACCCAGGAATATTCTGAAGGTAAGCCTTTGTTCGAAGTAAAAGAAATTGGCAAATCAGACCGCACCGGTACTACACAAACTTTCCAACCCGATCCTTCGATATTTACTTTAACAACCGAATATAAATTTGACACACTGGCTGCCCGCTTACGCGAGCTGGCTTACTTAAATAAAGGCATCCGCTTAACATTGACTGACGAGCGTGAGCCCGAAGAGGATGGAAGCTTCCCAATGGAAGAGTTTTACTCGACCGGTGGATTGAGCGAGTTTGTTAAGTTTTTAGATGGCACCCGTACCGCAATTATACCAGAGCCTATTTATTTGGATGGTATAAAACAAGGTATCCCGGTTGAGCTGGCTTTGCAATACAATGATACGTATTCAGAAAACGTACACTCGTACGTAAATAACATTAATACCATTGAAGGTGGTACTCACGTTGCAGGTTTCCGCAGGGGGTTAACCCGTACCTTAAAAAGCTATGCTGATAAGGAAGGTTTGCTGAAAAACATGAAGATAGAAATTACCGGTGATGATTTCCGCGAGGGGTTAACTGCTGTAATTTCTGTAAAAGTGCAGGAGCCACAGTTTGAGGGACAAACCAAAAGCAAGTTGGGTAACAACGAGGTAATGGGCGCGGTTGATATGGCTGTTGGTGAAATTTTAGGTAACTACCTGGAAGAGCATCCTAAAGAGGCCCGTATGATAGTTAACAAGGTTATACTGGCCGCTACTGCCCGTGCCGCTGCCCGTAAGGCACGCGAAATGGTGCAGCGCAAGAGTGTAATGGGTGGCTCGGGCTTACCTGGTAAGCTATCTGATTGCGCTAACAGCGATCCGGCTTTATGCGAGCTTTACCTTGTCGAAGGTGACTCGGCGGGTGGTACTGCCAAGCAGGGCCGCAACCGCGAATACCAGGCTATATTACCGTTAAGGGGTAAAATACTTAACGTGGAAAAAGCCATGGAGCATAAAATTTACGAGAACGAAGAAATAAAAAACATGTTTACCGGCCTTGGTGTAAGCCGCGGTACGCCCGAGGATGATAAAGCGTTAAACATGGCCAAGTTGCGTTACCACAAAATTGTGATCATGACGGATGCTGATGTGGATGGATCGCACATTACAACATTGATCCTTACTTTCTTCTTCCGTTATATGAAAGAGCTGATTGAGGCAGGTTATGTTTACATCGCATCGCCACCGCTTTACCAGGTTAAAAAAGGTAAGGAGTTTGAATATTGCTGGACCGAAGATCAACGTTTGTCGGCTATACAAAAACTAAAAGGTGCCGGTAAAGAAGATAGCGTACACGTACAACGTTACAAAGGTTTGGGTGAGATGAACGCCGAGCAATTATGGGAAACCACCATGGACCCTGCCCGCCGTACACTTAAAAAAGCCACTATTGAAAACGCTGCCGAATGTGACCATACCTTCTCCATGTTAATGGGCGATGAGGTTGCCCCGCGCCGTGCGTTTATTGAGAAAAATGCCAAGTACGCAAGAATAGATACGTAGGGGATTTCGGATGTCGGAATTGTATGATATTAAAAGGAAAAGCCGCTCATGAGC
>DHIR01000163.1:0-15143 GCA_002403905.1 Mucilaginibacter sp. UBA4741 | reverse complement strand
AAAAGCCGCTCATGAGCGGCTTTTCCTTTTATAACTTTCGCGTCATTGCAATGACGCGCGGGAAGACAATTACTTTTTAACAGCTTTTCTTTTCGCCAAAATATAACCCGCTATCTTATCTATATCAACTTTACTGATAGCCCCATTCCATGCCGGCATACCTTTATCTAATACGCCGTTGGTGATGATATTAATTAGCGATTGCTTAGACGCGCCATGCTTTAGTTGGGCTGCCAATAGGTTGGCACCTTTATCTGTCCCTTTTAAATTATCGCCATGACAGCTGGCGCACATTTGCTGGATAAGCATTGATGTAGTCATTTTAACCGGCGAGGTTTGTGCAACCGTATTAGCCTCTATTTTTTGTGAGAATAACAGCGTGTTTTTTGTACCTGACGGACGCAGACGCAGGATCATATCATACTCAGGCCGTGGCTGGCCCTCAACGGGGTCAACTTGCGAGGTGGAAAAATAGATATAACCATCCGGCCCGGTAACTAATGATCGGATACGCCCATATTGCTTTTTAAGCATTACTTCCTGGTTAACTATCTTGTCTTTATCCAGTGTTACTTTTAAAATCGCTTCGCCACGCAGGCAGGCTACCAATAGTTTGCCTTTTAATTGCGGAAACTTATCGCCTTTATAAAACATGGCTTCGCTTGGTCCGATAGATGGGGTAAACTCAGCCAATGGCGATAACATTCCTTCTTTTGTTAATTGGTGGTGGATAATGGGCCAGCCATAGTTCATGCCTGGTTTAATAATGTTGATCTCGTCGCCGCCGGTAGGGCCGTGTTCTGAGTCAAACAAGGTATTCGTACCCGGCTCAAACACTAATCCTTGCGGATTTCGGTGGCCATAACTCCATATTTCTTTACGCGCAGTATCGTTATTAAAAAATGGGTTGTCGGTAGGGATAGTGCCATCGTCATTCAGCCTTAAAATTTTGCCGTTAAAAGCTTTTAGGTCCTGCGCTAAAATGGCTTCATCAGCATCGCCGGTGGTGATGTATAATTTTTTATCGGGCCCAAAAACCAACCGGCAGCCGGTATGGTTTTGGTTGGCGTGGATATCTTCCCTGATAATAAAAGGTTTTAGAAGGGTATCGTTTCTAAACTCGTAGCGCACTATCTGCAAGCGCATACGGGCACCCAGCCAATAGTTATTGGCCATATAAATGTAGCGGTTATGTATAAAATCTGGATGGATGACCAATCCAAGTAGCCCCGTTTTGTTGCGCTGCGGTATATCGGGGATGAAATAGGCAGGTTTAGGCAATAACTGCCCATTCCGATAAATTCTAAGTTTGCCGTTACGCTCGGTAAAAAGCATACTGTTATCCGGTAAGAAAACTATTTGCCACGGTACTACCAAATTACGCGCGAGGGTATCAATTTTATAACCTGATGAGTCTGCTAATACTATAGTTGAATTGGCTTTCTTGCCAGCAACAAATGCGCTTAAAATAACCGCGATGAAGCAAAATGCCAGTAACCATTTTAATGTTTTCATATACTTCTATATAATTATAAACATAACTTAATTATGCGTTATTTGAAAATGTTACTTTAAAATTTATATACATAAGTTTGTTAGGTATATAAATTATTGATATGTTTGTTTTATATGAGCACAAACCCGTTGTTAAAAGGCACCCTGCAAACCATTATTTTAAAGCTGCTGGAAGATCATACAGAAATGTATGGTTATGAAATTACGCAAAAGGTAAAAGAAATTTCGGCCGGCGACGTGATGCTTACCGAAGGCGCCCTATACCCGGCTCTGCATAAACTGGAGGCTGACGGATTTTTAGAAACCTTTACCCAAATAGTTGATAACCGGGTGCGCAAATATTACCGCTTAACAGAGCAAGGCGGCAAAGAAGTAACCAGTAAATTAACCGAGGCGCAAGCTTTTATAGATCAGTTGCAAACGTTGTTGAGCCTTAAACCTGCTGTAAAATGAAACCAAACGCCGAACAACAACAATTTATAAAAGCGCAACTACAGGATATGCTAAAGGTGCGCGAAACGTACGAAGAATTGTATGATCATGTACTTACTGCGCTGGAAGTAATGCCTGACGGTGTGCCATTTTATGATGCAGTACATCATATCATTGAGCACGACCTGGGTGGCAAAAACGACATCCGTTCCATGCAGACCAGGGCTATTAAAATAGCGATTAAGGATTTTATTAAAGACTATTTTATATGTTTAGGCCAAAGCCTTACATCTGCTTTAATGCTGATAATTATTGCGGTAACCGTAATATTTTATTTGTTGATGAAAGCGGGAGTTATAGGACATCAATTGATTTATTTAATCATTCCTATGGGAATAGCAAGCAGAGGACTGCGGATTGTACGAAAAAAAGAGATGGATTGGCAGGTATTAAAAATAGATTATGCTATGTTCCGCATTAGATCTTTTGCCAGTACTTTTGTACCAGTCTTTCCGATGTTTTTGTGGCTTTTAACTTCTGTTATTTGTAGTTATTTACAAAACAAAGGTATCATGGCAGAAGAACCGGGGCCTTATCATATGACAACAAATATCGGCACTGCAATTTTCTTTATAGCGCTTTTAAATTCGCTTACCTATTATAAGCTATATAAAGATTACCAGATTACCACAACCTAACCTTATCACTTAAACCATGCAACCTATCCCAGAACAAAAACGATGGCTAAAAGATTACCTGCGCAAGGTAATGGTCTACCGCGAAACCTACGAAGAGGTTTATGACCATATGCTATTGGCGATAGAAAATCATCCCGAGCAGCAATATTTTGCTACTACTGTTTTGGATATACTTGATAACGACTTTGGCGGTAACAACGGATTGTTAGCGATTGAAGAAAACTGCCGGCAAGCGGTAGAACAGACTGCCAAAGCCGATTTTCTGAATAATTTTAAGCGTTGGTTTGCCTCTCCGCTGATTGTTGTTACCGCTGCTATGTTTATGGGTTTGTTTTATTTGCAGTTACCTAACGTTAAAACCGATGGTGCGCTTTTTTTCTTTTTTTTCTTTTTGCTCGTTTTGCCTGTTATACTTTCTGCTGTAAGGGGATTTAGGTTAGGCTATAAATATGGCGAAAAGAAAACATCTATCAAGGATGAAGTCTTTAGAAGACTGGCTTTTACTTCAGATCGTATTCTCTTCAAATTTTTGCTAACATCGATAGCTGTTCAACTGACCACAAAATATTTGTTTATGCTCAATGATACTGTTGGGATTATTGTAGGCGTACTTTTAATTTTCTTATTTGTTTGGCTTGCTATCAGACAATTTAGGTTAAAACATAAACATGGAGACGATTTTAATGTAGTACCCTTTAGGCAGAGTCTTATTTCCGGTCGGTTATTTATGGTGATGCTAACCAGTGATCTTACCGCGAAATACATATTTAAAACAGAACACTGGCTCACCGAAAAATCAATATCAATTAACGTGATTTACGGTATAGCCACAGGCGTTTTAGTATTAATGATCATCAATGTTTTTGCTGTTATTAAGCTTTACCGCAGCGAGTTTAAAACCAATATGCTGATTAACTAAAAAGCTCAATCAATCATTAAAAAAAACGGATAAGCGACCGGCACACTCACTCACTAAATCACTCATTCCATCAATCACTCATTAAAATTAAAAAGGGTATCCAATAGCCAGGTTAAACACCATGTTTGAGCCATGCCAGCCCGAGCCGGTATAGTCTACACCATCAACAATACCTGTATTGGTTGATTTTGGTTTGATCAGCGGGAAACCAAAGTCGGTACGTAATATTAATACCGATAGGTTAAAGCGCAAGCCAAAACCCGCATCTGCGGCTACCTGGCTCAGAAAGCTTTTGCCGAACGCCGCACCCGGTAAACCATAATGGCTCTTCATCAGCCAGATATTACCGGCATCGGTAAATAACGCACCCTCAACAATGCTGAATAAATGTTGGCGATACTCTATGTTAGCTTCCAGTTTAATATCTCCAGATTCATCAGGCAAAAACTGGCTGCCGTTGGTTACAGACGCGGCAGGATAATAAGATCCCGGGCCTATCGACCTTGCCTGGAAACCACGCAAGCTATTAGGCCCGCCTATAAAGAATTGCTGGGTATAAGGTAAAATGGTAGAGTTACCATAAGGCAGGCCAACATCTACCTGCATACGGCTGGCTATTTTGGCACCCGGCCAGATCTTATGGAAATAGCGCAGATCATTCTCCACCTTTATATACTGGTTAAACGGCGTACCGAAAAGCTTTCTCACTTTTCCGCCCAAAGTATCTGCCCCGGTTATAATACCGTATAAATTGGCTGATAAGCTAACCTTGCCCATGTAGTAAATACTATTGGTCCTAAACTCTTCGGTAGAGTTATCATAGGTATAAGCATAGCTTGGGCCAAAGGTAAGCTGGTTATTAATAACGTGTTTTAAAGTTGGGTTTTGTGTATTGGTGATACTGTCTTTATATTTTTGCGAAACGCTTGCCGCATCAACATAAGTTAACTCCAGCAAATTAAGCATGTGCTGTTTATGCAGATTAGGTTTCCATTGGTAACCAAATGCCGCGTTAAAAGAGTTTAACTTATATAATTGAGAACGATCAATCAACGTATAACCTGTAGTTAAAATAGTTTTTGGGATATAGGCATTATTAGTTTTGATATCTATCGGCCCAACAATGCGTGGCCAGATTAAAGATGGTTGTACACCAAACTGGAAAACGTTAAAACCATTATTGTAACTGCCAAATTGTTTATCGGTACTGGTAAAGAAGTTCAGCGTAAACAGCTCGCCGCCCTTAAAGGTGTTTTTATTGCGGAACGTAATGTTAAATTGCGTACCATCATAATTGGCCGATGTTTGGCGTGCCACAATCTCGGCAGTGAGCGATTTGCGCTTGGCCTGGGTCAAAAAATAATAGATATCCAGCTTTGGCGAGTCGGGCGTGACATCCTCAAAACGATTTTTAACATAACTAAAAGGTCCCAGCTCAATAAAACGGTTCAGGCTGTTATTGTGTGCGGTGCGGTTATATACATCGTTAGGGTGCAGTAATACTGTGTTTTTAAATATAAAAGGCCTTACTGTTTTTTTTGGGTCGATGACATTATACCAGGCATAATGCTCTGCCGAATCTAATTTAAGCGAAGTATCGCGCAGGGAGTATTTAGGATAAACATAAATATTCCTGATCGAGTAGATCCACCGTGCCTGGTCGGGCGTAGTTTCTTTAACCTTCACAAACATATCAATGGTATGGTTAGCTTTTGTACTATCATACCGCATGATCAGGTTATCGGGCGAGAAATAAAAGAAACCTCTTTCTTTCAATTTTGCATCTATACGCAGGCGCTCGTTTTTAATAACATCCAGATCATATCGGTCGCCAACTTTTAGTAAACTTTCTTTAGCCGTACTGGCAACCGCGGTATCTAAGTCATCCCTATCAGTTGGGAAAGATATTTGCCGATAATGATAAGTCGGGCCGGTTTGCACGGTATACACCGCCTTTGCTAATTTCGAGTTTTTCTTGCTGACGGTATCGCCGCTTACTTGTGCTAAAAAGAAGCCTTTATTTTGCAGCCTATTTTGTAATATGCTGCTGTTTTTAACCAGGTCGACCGAGTTTATTAATACAGGTGGCTCGCCAAAATGGGTGTTTAAATGATGTCTAAGACCGCGCACTTTATTGGTCTTGGTTTTATTGTATACCCACAACTTAAAACGTAACCCTAATATAGTCGAGTTTGGCGCCGGGCGAAGTAATGATTTAAGGTCGGCAGTCATGGCTTTGGCATCGCTGCTTTTTGTGTTCTGCTTATCCGTGATCTTTATCTCGCCGCCGGTATATAACTTTTGCCCCGGTCCTAAAAACTTGGTGGTACTGCAGGCACTTGCAAAAACAGCAATTAAAATAATAAGTATATATCTAAGCTTGGCCATGGTTAATTTGATGTTTGTTTTTGTTCGGTAGGTTTATCAGCCGGTTGCACAACAGGGGCAACAGTTGCATCGTGCTCTTTATCAGTTGCTTTCTGTTCTTTCTTTTGTTCTTTTTGCTTGTCGCTATATTCTTTTTGCATGGCTTTATCCTGCTGAGTTTTTTTCTTGAACAGTTCTTTAAAGCGATTATACTCATAAGTTAAAGAGAAGCCTATACCGGTTTCAACCACCTGTCCTTCAACCACAATAAATTCATCTTTGCGGTAAGCGCGGATCATATAACGACCATCCTGTGTCAGTTTATAATTTACAGACAGGTTACCGGCAATATCCGTGGTTTTTTGCCCCGGCTGATTTTGTCCTTCCAGGTTAAAGTTATTACCTATAGTAACTGTTAACCTATCATTCAGGAATTGTTTAGACAGGCCGACATTCAAATCCGTTCGGTTCTGCTCAACCCCCGAAGAATAATCGGCCCCCGAATTGAGATCAAAACTTAATTGTACACCACCAATAAGGTTACCGGCCAGTTTATTCAATTGGTCTGACAGTAAACCGCTTACGCTATTGCGTATAACGCCGTTAATGCCGGTGCCACCGCCCTGGCTTTGTAACGGGTTATCGCCGATGAAATGCCCAAGCACTAATACGCCCAATACCTGTTTGTTCATTTCGTTAGGGTCTTGCCGTATTTGCGATAGGCGGGTATTAACTGTTGAAATTACGTCAGGCGATACGGTATAATTGTTGTCAGGTAGTACAATGTCAAAGCTAATATCCGGCTTTAATAACTCATTCTTTAAATTAAGGAGTACGTTAAACGGTAATTTTTGTTTAAGCATGGTCGAGCTGGTGCTGCCATCATCCTGCTGATTAACCAAATCAATAGGCGGCACGTTAGCAACGTAAATTGCAGTCAGGTTGATATTGGCACTGGTAGGATCGCCGGTCCACGTGATGGTGCTGCCTTTTTTGAAATTGAATTTGCGTTTTACAGTAGCGTAGGCCAGGTTGTATGAGCCGTCTTCGACCGTGTAAGTACCGGTCAAGCTGGTTTTGCCGCTTGGATCAATGCCGCCGTTTAGTTTTGCTTCTCCGCGTAATTGTACCACATCGCCGTTGCGCTCATCAATCACAATAGTAAATTTAGCGGCTTTGTTAATGTTGATGGTCGCGTTAACATCTAAACCGCTCAGGCTGGTTTGCTTCAGTGAATCTAACTGTTTAGCAAGCATGATAGAATCCAACTTCGGCGCGTTTTCATTAATTACTTCTACCACCCCTTTCCGGTCCTCCATGCCGGGGTCGGTTTGTGGCAGAACGAAGGTCATGTCCGTTTTATCGTTAACCGTTAATTGCGCATCAACTCTGGGCGAATTTTGATTGCCGCGTATTTGTATTTTGGTATCAATATAAAGCTTGCCATAAAACAGTTTATTATCTGCCTGGGTAGAGTTAACCGCCCTGAAATTGGTGGCGTTAATATCAATACCGAATTTAAAATCGGTAAAGGTTTTGGTGTATAACGTGCCGGTTACAATTGCTTTATTACCGGTCGAATCAACCAATGTAAAATCCCTGAACAAAATGCCATCCTCGTTAAAAGTAATAGTCTCTTTAGGCATAGTGAAGTAAGAATTTAACATACTGACATTAAAGCCCACCTGGTTAAAATTAACATCGCCCCGTACTACCGGTGCTGCCGTTGTGCCCGTTATTTTAAGCTGGCCTGTTATGTCACCTTTCGCGTTGCGGATACTACCAAAGCTAAAACCCTCAATACTCTTTACATTCAATTTAACAATGGTCAGGTCCAGGTCGAATTTGCTTTCGGGGCTGGTATAGTATAGCCCTTTTATATCAACCTGGTTACCCTTGCCGGTTATGCTCATATTGGCAGCGTAGGCGTTCGCTGTCTGATTGTCAACTTTTAAAGCTACATTACCAACCGTATCTCCTTTAAAGCTAAAATCGGTAATGTTTAACGCGGTGGTAAACTTCATCGATTTTTGGAAATCGCTAATATTAGCCTCGCCATTAATAACACCGCCAACTTGCAATGAATCTTGTTGCGCCATACGGGTTAAGGTCTCGATATGGAAATCGCGGAAGCTAACTTTTATGGGCGAGTTAAACTCGTTCGAACTGCTGTTAACGCTCAATACCTGGTTACTGCTAGTGATAGTAAAGTTATGAGCTAAAATCCCCTTACTGCCAAACTGCAAAGCGTTATCAGTATTAACCGCCCATGGGATATAATTAAACATTACCCCATTTTGCAGAAAGCTGAATTGATATTCGTTTGACAACACGCTGAATACACCGGCAATGCGATAACGCTCTTTCCGCGCAGCATCCCGCACCTGTAGGCTGATGTTTAGTTTATTATTCTGCGCGCTACCCGTTATGCTAGGGAACAACAGATCTAACGATGATGATACTTTTACTTCATCAACCGTTAAAGCATAATTAAGCGCGTTATTATTGGTGTTGATGGTTAGTTTGCCATTGTTTATCACCTCTGTACCGTAAACTACTTTTGGTATTGTGCCGTTAACTACAAACTCACCACTGGCGCTATTAAAGCGCCCGGTTATATTAACAGGGTCCAATTGTTTTAATGTTGGTACAAACTGGGTTAATAATGGTGTTTTTACTATCCGTAAAGCAAAAGTAAATTGTTGTGGCGTATAAGTCGGTTTGGTTTTAGGCGTGGCTTTGCCCAGGTTGGTGTCAAAGTATTTATTGATGAGATCCTGCATGGCATAGCCTACCTGGGTTAGTTTGTATTTACCACTCATACGTGCGTTTAGAAACGGCGTTTTTAAACGCAATGAGCTACTATCTGCATTAGCGGTTGATACTAAACTAATGCTATCTATGCGGACACGTTGCGCGCTATCAACTACCAACAAATCGGTTACTTTAATATTGGCGTTTAAATAATCCGGGTCAGCAGTTGGCACATCGGCAACAACCTTGCCGTGTAAACGCAAGGTTGAACTGGTAAAGTGCAGGGCTTTCAGGTTAATGCTATCCAGCATTAAATTGGCTTTTACCGATGGGTATTTTTTATTCAGGTTAGCCTTAGCATCCAACGTGAAATTAATGTTTGGGTCCTTCATTCGCGATACAACGGTATAGTTACCGTTAGTCGCAGTTCCTTTAAGCTGTAGATTTTGATAATTATAGCCTTTAACATAGGCTTTCGCTACAGTGCCGTCAAACTGTAAACTAGCCTTTTTAGGATCAAGCCCACGGCCCTTTATATTAGCAGATAGCGTAACCATGCCCACCATCTGTGGTTGTTTGGTAAGCGCGCCCACGTTTAAATTATTAGCTTTTATATTGGCTGCATAAGTTGCCCCGGTTTTGCTGTTACCGTTTTTCATAGAAGCGGTCAAATCAGCGGCGCCGTATGTTGAGCGTAAATTCAGTTTGGTATTGAAATTATTCATGCTGCCTTTAAAGTTGCCCTTTAAATTCATACTGGCAGGGATGCTAATAGACGAAGGGATAGTACCCGCAGGGGCAAGTTTGGCTATATCAGTAACGCTGGTGTTAAAGTCGGCTATATTTACATCAAAGTAGGCCTTCTTCATATCAGGCAAGCCTTTTAATCGGGCGGACGCTTTAATGTGGGTATTGCTTAATCCGCGTATCTCTAGTTCAGGGATATTCAAATCATTAACCGCGCCGGCTATTTTACCATTAATAGTAAATACAGAGTTTGGCGAATGTTTAAACGGTTCCATGCTGGCCATAGTAGGCATCAGCAGTAACACATCTTTTAAGCTTATCTTGGTACCATCAACATTAGCGTTAATATGCAGCAAACCAATATTTTTGATGATAGCCGCTATAGATGGATAGCTAACCTGCACTTGTTTTTGTATAACGGTTTGAGGCGTTTCAACCAGCAGATCATTTAAATAAGCGTTGGTTGGCCCGTAAAAGAATTTGGTGTGGAACTTATTAATAACCAAGCCGCTTTTTTCCTGGAAAGTAAATGAGTTGATTTTACCCGAAAGTTTATCAGGGCTATAAGCAATATTTTCTGCATCAGCATTTAGGTTACGGATATGCATATGCGCAAAATCCAACCCTTTTGCTATCGGTGCTTGTGCCTCATTATCAAATTTAATATCGTCATTAGCAAAACTGATCTTTGCTAAAGTAGCCGTCCAGCCTTTTTTGTTTGGGTTTGATGCAAGGGTATCTAATTTCTTTAAGGCTTTAACTATTTCCTTTTTTACTGTTTTAGGTTTGGCAAAAGTTAGTGCCGCTTTGGTGTCGTTTAGCTCAATATTTTTAATGCCGACTTTTTGATTTTTGAGGTCGATCTTATCCACCTCCACCAAAAACTTGCTTAGATCAACATTGGCAGCCATTTCATCGCTGCGATAAACTACGTAAATTTTTGATACGTCAATGGTTCCTAGATTTAGCTCCATATTGAGCGGCGTAGTCGCGGTATCAACTTTAGCCGGGCCTACAGCGGTCTGGATAATGCGCGCGTTAACGCCGGATAGATTGATCTTGGGGATAGTGAACTTCATCTTATCCAAATCAAAATCTTTGATCCTTGTATCAAAGTGCCCCAGTATAAACTTTACATCGTTGCCTGATATAACATCTTTATAAGATATATTGATATGGTCAAGAATGATCTTATCCGTGGAGAATTTCATGGTCGATGTGGTATCGGTAGGCTTAACCTCTTTCTTTTGTTCGCCGGCAAAAGCTTTCAGGATATAGTCGAAATTAAAAAGGCTGTCTTTACCGCGATTAATTTTGGCGGTTATGCCTTGCAGGTTAATCTCATTTATTTCAACCTTATGATGCAATAACTGCAACATGCTGATATCGACCTTTAATTTATCGCCGGCTATAAGGGTGTCTTTTTTCTGGTCCTCAAAGTAAACGTTCTCTAAAACCAACAGCTTAGGCAGCCCTAAGCTTATATGTCCTATCTCGACTTTAGTATGAATTTTATTCTGTAAAAAAGTTACCGCCTTGTTTTTTGCAAAATTTTGTACTGCGGGTACTTGTATTAAAATGACTACAAGCAACACCAGAAAGATGACACTTGCAATTATCCAGAGAATGGTTTTTAAAGCTATACGTCCAAATCGTCCCAATTTTATATTAATTTCAAAGGTTAAGTTGTGTTCTGTATAATGTTAACAAATAGTATGCTAAAAAGCGCTAAACGTGTTCTGTTTACTCACCCGATCATCGCTTCGCTCGATCACCCTCTCTTTCCGCGCAGCGAAGAGAGGGTCGCCCAGCGAAGCGTAGGCGGGGTGAGTAATCGCAACCATGCTAAACTTGTTCTTTTAGTCGTTATATATTAACGTTCTACCAGTTTTCAACAACCGACATCCAAAGTTGTTTTTTTGGTAGATTTGTATTCATCCAAAATTTAGGATTTAACATGCCCGATTTTTCGCACTTACACGTACATACCCAGTTTTCATTACTTGACGGCGCTGCTGATATATCTAAATTATTTAAGAAAGCAGCGGGCGATGGTATGAAAGCTTTAGCTATTACCGATCACGGTAATATGTTTGGCGCGTTTAAGTTTGTGGCCGAAGCAGGCAAGCATAATGTAAAGCCCATAGTTGGCTGCGAGTTTTATGTGGTAGAGGACAGGCATAAAAAACAATTTACCAAAGAAAAAAAAGACGTACGCCGCCACCAGTTATTATTGGCAAAAAATCCTCAGGGTTACAAAAACCTGGTTAAGATCTGTTCGTTAGGTTATATGGAGGGCCTTTACAGTAAATGGCCGCGTGTTGATAAGGAGCTTATTGAAAAATATCATGAAGGGTTAATTGCAACCACCTGCTGCATTGGCGCATCTGTACCGCAAGCGATATTGAGACAAACCGAAGATGAAGCCGAAGCCGAATTTAAATGGTGGCTTGATCTTTTTGGTGAGGATTATTATATAGAGCTGCAACGCCATGCCATACCCGAGCAAGAGATAGTTAATAATGTACTGCTTAAATACGCTAAAAAATATAATGTAAAGGTCATTTGTTCTAATGATTCGCATTATGTAGATCAGCAGGACTCGAACGCGCATGATATTTTATTATGCGTAAATACCGGCGATATGCAAAGCACGCCGATTGCTACCGATGAAGAAGGTGGTAAAGGCTATCGTTTTGGTTTCCCTAATGATCAGTTCTATTTTAAAACGCAGGACGAGATGGGCAAGCTCTTCCATGACCTGCCCGAATCATTAGATAATACCAACGAAATAGTTGATAAGGTAGAGGTGCTAAAGCTAAAGCGCGATATCCTGCTGCCCAACTTCGTTATCCCGCAAGAATTTAAGATCCACAGTGATGCCACACCCGATGCAGATACCCTTAACCAGTGGGAATACTTAAAGCACTTAACCTTTACCGGCGCTAAAGAACGCTATATTGATATTACGCCCGAAGTTGAAGAACGTATCAATTTCGAGTTGTTTACTATCCGTACCATGGGTTTTGCCGGTTACTTTTTAATTGTGGCCGATTTTATCAGGCATGGCCGGGATATAGGTGTATTTATTGGTCCGGGCCGTGGTTCGGCGGCAGGATCGGTGGTGGCGTATTGTACGGGTATTACCAATATCGACCCGCTGAAGTATAATCTACTTTTCGAAAGATTTTTGAACCCGGATCGTAAATCAATGCCCGATATTGATACAGACTTTGATGACGCAGGCCGCCAAAAAGTTATTGACTACGTAGTTGAAAAATACGGTAAGAACCAAGTAGCACAGATCATAACCTACGGCTCTATGGCCGCGCGTACCAGTATACAGGACGTGGGGCGGGTACTGGATATGCCGTTATCGGATGTTACCGCGTTAAAGAAATTAGTGCCCGATACTTTGGGTATCAACCTAAAGCAAGCTATTGAGCAGGTGCCTGAACTGGCTGCTATTTATAAATCGTCTGATCTGAAAGGTATCGTACTCCGCGAAGCAGAAAAACTGGAAGGCTCTGTACGTAACACAGGCGTACATGCAGCGGGTATTATTATTGCGCCTTATGATTTGACGGACATTGTTCCGGTTGCTACCGCAAAAGATTCTGACCTGTTGGTTACCCAATACGATGGCCGTGTAATTGAAGATGCCGGCGTAATTAAGATGGACTTTTTGGGGTTGAAAACCTTAACCATCCTAAAAGACGCGTTAAGACTCATTAAACAAAATCATGATGTAACCATCGAGATAGATTATATACCGCTGGATGACAAAGAAACATTTGAGCTTTATCAGCGTGGTGATACTAACGGTACGTTCCAGTTTGAAAGTGACGGTATGCAAATGTACCTGCGCGATCTGAAGCCCGATAAGTTTGAGGATTTAATTGCGATGAACGCCCTGTACAGACCGGGGCCGATAGAGTATATCCCATCATTTATTAAACGTAAACATGGCTATGAGTCGGTAGCATTTGATTTACCTGACATGGAGGAGTACCTGGGCGAAACGTACGGTATTACCGTTTACCAGGAACAGGTGATGCTTTTATCGCAGAAATTGGCAGGTTTTAGTAAAGGCGATGCCGACGTATTGCGTAAAGCAATGGGTAAAAAGCAAATTGAGGTACTAAACAAAATGGAGGCCCAGTTTATGGATGGTGCCGCCGCGAAGGGCCACCCCAAAGATAAACTGACCAAAGTTTGGAACGATTGGAAGGCATTTGCCCAGTACGCGTTTAATAAATCGCACTCTACCTGTTATGCCTTTGTGGCCTATCAAACAGCCTATTTAAAAGCGCATTACCCGGCCGAATATATGGCGGCGGTTTTAAACAACCAAAACAACATGGAGAAGATAACCTTCTTTATGGAAGAATGCCGCCGCATGGGTGTTGAGGTTTTAGGCCCGGATATCAATGAGAGCTACATGGCATTTACGGCCAATAAAAAAGGCGTAATTCGTTTTGGATTGACGGGTGTTAAAGGAGTAGGCGATAAAGCGGTTGAAAGCATTATTGAAGAACGTATAGAACGCGGCCCATATAAATCTGTCTATGATTTCGCGCAGCGATCAAATACGCGCAGTGTTAACCGTAAATCGTATGAGAACCTGGTTTATGGCGGGGCATTTGACGAGTTTGGTTTAAACCGTGCACAATTCTTTGCTAAAACAGAGAATGGTATTTTAACCGGTGTAGAGCGTTTAATAAAATATGCTAACGATTATCAGAACACCCAAAGCACCACCCAATCATCGTTGTTTGGTGGTTCGGTAGCATCCTATATCCCCGAGCCCGCCATGCCCGATGCTGAGGAATGGCCGTTGATAGAGAAGCTTAAATACGAGAAGGAAGTTATCGGCATATACTTAACCGGCCACCCGTTGGATAATTATAAGCTGGAGATGGAAAAGTATTGCAATACTTCTATCAGCGAATTAAAGAATATGCAGAAAGCCCGATCAGGCGAGGGCGGCGAGGAAGTTATGGCAGCCTTTGCGCAGTTGCGTAAACGCGGAGAAGTTTGTGTTGGTGGCCTGGTAGGGAATGTTCAGCATAAAATGACCAAGACAGGTAAGCCATTCGGTACGTTTGTGTTGGAGGATTATAATGAATCGTACGAGTTTGCGATGTTCGGCGAGGATTATGTAAAATTCAGGAACCTGATGGTTGATGGTTATTTCCTGCACATTAAAGGCAATATCGAAGAAAAATTTCGCCAGAAAGATAACTGGGACTTGCGCATAACTACTATGAGCCTATTATCAGAAATGCGCGATAAGTTGACCAAATCATTAACTGTATTTTTAGAGTTGAATGCGCTAAGTGATCAGCTATTAACGAATATTCAGGATGTGATTGAAACCAACAATCAAAAGTACCAGATGAAAAACTGTACCCTGCGTTTTAAGATAAGGGATGAGGCTATGCTGGTTGAAATGCCATCAAAAACTTATAAAGTAAACCCAAGCGATGATTTGATGGCTGATATTTTGAGTGTGACTAATACTGCGGCGGTGCTGAATTGATATAACATCAGCAATTTTTTGTCACTCCAAAATCAAAGTGTATAAATACCCTCATTGTTAGTAATTTCTTTGTCAGATTGTCAGGTCATCACTTGTGGCAAGCAATTTGAATAGTATATATTTGTACATATATATTAAAAATAAAAATCATGGCTTTAGAAATAACTGA
>DHIR01000158.1:773-2842 GCA_002403905.1 Mucilaginibacter sp. UBA4741 | reverse complement strand
TTGGTTTATGATACGGCCTCTTTGGACCTTGCCTAACTCTATAAGTAATAAAGCACGCTAAATGAATATAAAGTCAATGATCAATACCGACTCTTTAAGCGATGAAGAACTTGTAGCGCGGGTTATAAATGGGCAAACCCATTTGTATGAAGTTTTGATGCGGCGGTTAAACGCGCGTATGTTTCGCATCAGTCTATCATTTATTGGTGATGATATGGAGGCCGAGGATATTATGCAAAACGCGTATATCTATGCATACCGTAACCTGGCAAAATTTAATAACCAGGCAAAGTTTAATACCTGGATAACCCGGATATTGATAAATGAATGTATACTGCGAAAAAAGAAATTGCTTAACCGGCAAAAAGTAATAAACGCCAGGGGGAGTAATGATATAGTTACACATACACCATTAAATGATGTTATGAACAAAGAATTAAAAGGGCTGCTGGAAACTGCCGTGTCTGCACTGCCCGAAAAATACCGCACGGTATTTGTAATGCGCGAAATAGAGGATATGAGCACGCAGGAAACCATGGAAGTACTGGATATTGAAGAATCGAACGTAAAGATTCGTTTAATGCGGGCTAAAGCTTTATTGCGCGATCAATTAAAAGATTATTACCGCTCGCCAGAGCTGTTTGAGTTTCATTTAACCCGTTGCGACCGGATAGTGGCGACGGTTATGCAACAAATTTCCTGATAGTGCCATTTAATATGATTTAAATCATATTATTTATCATATTTATACAAATAAATTGTTAATTATATGATATAAGGCTTAATTTTGCGGCGCTATTTTAAAAAACATTGCAGCGCTTCTGCCCTCTTTAGTTGCTGCCTGGTCTATCTCTTTTTATTATGAAAAACGCCGACATACAGGATGGTATCCCTATCTCCCCATTATTAAACAATTTAGAAATTGCCGAAGGCAACGTGCAAAAAACATTTATTGAAAAAAGCCGCCTTTTAACTATTTGCATATACACGGTTACTGTAGCTATTGCCATAAGTTTTATTGCCAAAGTTTTGGTATCGTTAATTAACCTGGTAACCAATATTTCTTTTTATGGTTCATTCAGCCTTGGGTTTAATAGCCCGGCAAATAATCATTTAGGCGCGTGGGTTATTGCAGTGCCTGCTATTGGTGGTATAGTTGTTGGCTTAATGGCGCTATACGGATCAAAAGCTATACGTGGCCACGGCATCCCCGAAGCTATGGAGCAAATTTTGGTGAATGAGAGTAATATTAAACCTTCCATAACCCTGCTAAAACCTATATCATCGGCCATTGCCATTGGTACTGGTGGTCCGTTTGGTGCCGAAGGGCCAATTATTGCCACCGGCGGTGCGCTGGGCTCAACCATTGGACAATTATTTAAGGTTACCGCTAACGAGCGTAAAATTATTTTGGCAGCCGGGGCTACGGCGGGTATGGCGGCCATATTTGGTACACCAATAGCCGGTATATTTTTAGCGATAGAGTTATTATTGTTTGAGTTTTCGCCACGGGCAATATTACCCGTAGCGGTGGCGTGTATTACCGGCGCGGCGGGCCATCATTTTTTGTTCGATTCGGGGCCGGTATTTGCCATGCCTGATGTTGCCGTACCATCAAACCTGGCTTTAGCTATCTATAGTTTTATGGGGATATTCATCGGCTTTTTATCCTTAGGCATTACAAAAATTGTGTATTGGGTTGAGGATATGTTTGAGCACCTACCTATCCACTGGATGTGGTGGCCGGCAATAGGTGGCCTGGCTGTAGGTATTATTGGCTTTTACGCGCCGCATACTTTGGGTGTAGGCTATGATAATATTATTGGCATTTTATCGGGCAAATGGCCGTTGACACTGGTGTTGAGCCTGTGCATTTTTAAATTTCTGTCGTGGGCCATTGCGTTGGGCAGCGGTACATCAGGCGGAACGCTGGCGCCATTGTTAACTATGGGCGGCGCGGCAGGTGCGGTAATTGGAGTGATTATTTTAAAGGCGTTTCCTGATGCCGGTATCTCTATTCCTTTAGCCGCGCTTATTGGTATGTCGGCCATGTTTGCAGGGGCATCAAG
>DHIR01000158.1:0-588 GCA_002403905.1 Mucilaginibacter sp. UBA4741 | reverse complement strand
GGCCATGTTTGCAGGGGCATCAAGAGCTTATTTAACCAGTATAGTTTTCGCGCTGGAAGCTACTATGCAATCACATGCATTACTGCCATTGTTAGGTGCTTGTACAGGAGCTTATATTGTTTCTTTCTTTTTGATGGAAAACACCATCATGACCGAAAAAATTGCCCGTCGTGGTATTGCCACGCCCGATTCGTTTGAACCTGATCTTCTGCAAAAGATGACTGTGGCTGAGGTGATCAGCGATACAGAAACAGTGATAAATGAAAACACCGACATTGAAGAGGTGCGCGATTGGTTAAACACTAACAACAGTAACGAAAACTATTTTATTGTAGTAAATAACGCGGGCCAATATGCAGGCACCGCAAAACTGGCAGATATCTATAATACAAAACTGGCCAATAACCTGCCTTTAAAACAAATGGTGACTACAAAGGCTAATCTTGCTGTTAGCAGCACAGATACTTTGCGCCAGGCGGTAGAACAAATGTCGAAAATAGGCGTGGAGGTGTTGCCTGTACTTTCTGCCGGAAGCGGTGGTAAGGTTATTGGGGTATTATCCTATAAGGACATTATTAATGCCTATAC
>DHIR01000055.1 GCA_002403905.1 Mucilaginibacter sp. UBA4741 | reverse complement strand
GTTGTATAGCTCGGTTTGGTGATTGTTCTTGGCCTCGTCAGACATGGCGTAAATTAACTGAATACCCATCTGCACATCGCGCGGGTTAAACGCGCCCGAGTTATTGTTTAGCTGTACATAGCAATAATCTAATTGGTCTGTTATGTAATTATTAATGCCGGTTACATATTTGGTAGCTAACGCGATATCATGTAACCGGTAAGCAGTTTGCGCCACATAAAACTTGCTGCCGGTAACGCGCATATCAACATTCAGATCGGGCATTACTTCATCATATTTATGCAGTACGTTGCGTGCCAGGTCTTCATGGCCCTGGTGTATCAGGTTTTGTATCAGATCAAGGAAGGTAGATATCAATACCGGGTAAAACATGGTGGTCGACTCATGATCCAGGTATTTAGCAGTTTTATACTGGCCATATTTAAACTTGGTCATCATGTTATTGTACATCACCATAGTGTTAACCTTAGCAGACGGATCTTTATATGCGGTATCAGCTTTAAGCGGCATTAAATGATATACAAAACCTTCTTTATATAAATAAGGCTGCATACCTATTAAGTTTTCATTACCTACGGTAATAGCAAAGCATATAGGCCTTTTCCAGTTGTTATGAGCCAATATGTCCAACATAGCCAGGTTATCCTTCATGATATAGTTAGAAGTAAACTTCCATTTCATGGTATCGGTTAAACGGGTACGCATGCTATCAGGTACCACATTATACTTAGCTATATCTGCCCGGTTAATGGTTATCTTAAAGTTTTTGGTAGGCAGGTAATTAGCAGTCTCTCCGCTTGGGTAGGTTGTCATTACCCGCTGGTCGTCTGTTGATATAAAATCAAAAATATCTTTCACTTCCGTGTAGCCCGGTATTTTGGCATCGCGGTAATACAATACATCGCGTATGCCGTCTTTATATTTATCAAACGGCATAGTTATAGGTAATGCATCGGCTTCGTTCATTTTGCGCTGCATCTGGTGTATGTACCAATCGCCGGTAAATAAACTTAGGTTAACCAAACGCACATCGGGGCGTATATTTTCAACCTCCTGCGCATACCACAAGCAGTAGGTGTCATTATCGCCATAAGTAAACAAAATAGCATTTGGCGGGCACGACATGAGGTAGTTATAAGCCATATCATGCGCTACCATTTTGGTCGAGCGGTCATGCGCTTTCCATTCTTCGGCAGCTAATACCGTTGGTACGGCCAATAAGCAAATTAAAGTAGATACGTAAGCGGCAGTTTTAGCATTTATAGCTTTTCTTAGCAGCTCGGCAAGCGCTATTACGCCCAGGCCTATCCATATAGCAAAGGCGTAAAACGAACCTACATAAGAGTAATCTCTTTCGCGGGGTTGTACCGATGGCTGATTTACGTAAATTATAATAGCCATCCCGGTAAAAAACCATAATAAAGCCACAATAAGCGCATCGCGTTTTTTACGCTGAAAATGGTACCACATACCTATTAAACCTAATATTAGCGGTAATGCAAATAATGGTGTATAAGTAAGGCCATGTGTTACAGATTTTGGTAAATGTTTGGTGCCATCTAATATGCCTGATGTCCAGTCGCCATCAACATAGCCTTTAATTCCGCCTGTTTGCTGCTGACCGTCCATATCATTTACACGGCCCACAAAATTCCACATAAAGTACCTTACATACATTTGGTAGGTTTGCCAGCTAAAAAAGAATTTTAAGTTATCTGCAAAGTTAGGTACATCGGTCTCGCCCAAACGCAGCCAGTCCTTGTAAAACTGAGGGTCTTGCCCCTCGGTACTGTACATACGCGGGAACATGGTGGTATGGTCGTACACATAATTTTGCTTTTTGCCTGATATCTCGTACTTAGTCGCGCCCTTACGATACATATTGGCACCGTCAGTTTGGTCAGTAACTTTAGCATCAAAATATGGGCCTGATATTAACGGAGTTTCGCCATACTGTATACGGTTTAAATAGCCGTTTAAAGTAAATGCATTATCCGGGTGCGAGTTATCTAAATTAGTATTGGCCGTTGCGCGGATAGGGATGTAAACAAACGCGCTATAACCAAAATATATAAATGCCACGCATAAAAAAGCCAGGTTTAAAACAGGTTTGGCATTGCGTATGCTGTAAACTATCCCGCCAACTAATACACCTATCAGCAATAAGAAAAAGAAGATAGAACCTGTGCCAAAACCAAGGCCTAATGTGTTCACAAAAAACAAATCGAAATAGGCTGATAATTGGATGGTCCATTGTCTTATACCAAACTGTACTAAACCCAGTATAACTAAACTTACCAAAAAGGCAAGCAGCGCACTTTTAATGGTGATGGTTTTTGTCCTGCGGAAGTAGTAAACCAATGATAGCGCAGGTATAGTTAATAAGTTAAGTAAGTGTATACCTATTGATAAACCAATTATATAAGCTATAAATATTAACCATTTATCGGCACCCGGCTCGTCAGCATGTGCATCCCATTTAAGTATGGCCCAGAATACAACTGATGTACATAAGGCTGATAGCGCAAACACAATAGTCTCGACAGCCGAGAACCAGAAAGTATCTGTATAAGTAAACGCCAAAGCGCCTACTAAGCCTGCGCCCATAATTAATGTGGTGCGGGTAGTATCATTTTCGTTATCGGTAGCCGGAACTAGTTTTTTAGCTAAAGCGGTAATAGTCCAGAACAAAAACATAATGGTAGCACCACTTGCAATTGCCGACCCCATATTGGTAAAATAAGGCACTTTGGTGTTATCGCCTAATGATAACAGTGAAAATACTTTGCCCAGCATGGCAAACAAAGGATAACCCGGTTGGTGCGCTACCTGTAAACGGAATGCGCACGAAATAAATTCACCGCAATCCCAAAAGCTTACAGAAGGTTCTAAGGTTAAAATATAGGTAGCAGACGCTATAACAAAGCACAGCCAGCCTAGCAGGTTATTGATCTTTTTGTATTGCATGGATATAAGTATAGTTTTCTTCGATTTAGTAAATATCAGGTTTTTATGAAATATAATTCATAGTAAGCCCGATCATTAACATCTTTTAACATCTAAAAAGATATTTTGCCGCAAAGATGATAAAATTACTTTAACAGTTAAAGCGTATAAAATGCTTTGTTAAAACTTTAATGGGGCGAAGATTACTCACCCCGACATCGCTTCGCTGGACCGGGTGAGTTATCGCCGATTAGCCGACCTGCAACCTGTTAAAACTTCAATGACACTCCTATATCAAAATAAAAAACAGAAGTTTGGCTGGATAACCCCAGGGCTTTAACAATAGCTGCTGATTGAAATTGATTTTCGGGTATAGCGTAAGTGGGTGTAAATTCTAAAATAAACATGCCTGCCTTGTATTCAATCGGCAAAGAAAGCTCATAATCAAGCAAGCGGTATTGGCTCAGTTCTGAGGTATAGGCTGCTATTAGCTTGGTTTCGGCCGCGTCTCTTTTAGCGTTTTTAAGTTTGCGGTAAACAATATAACCGTCATAAAAATTCTGGGTACCGGAATTGGCTTCAACGGTTGGCGATATCAGTAATATATCTTTATTCCCAAAAACACCCTCAGCAATAAAATCATGGGTGATACCTATGTTAAGGAAAATATCACCGGTTACACCTTGTTTATTTAAATTATAATCGGCACTTATGGTTGGGCTAATTATATCGCCGATATCATAAGTAAGATTAGCATTAAATATACTGCTAACAGATGAACTTATCTGGGTACTGGTTGAGCTGTAAAATGGTTTTGAGTAGGATATGCCTCCTGACAGGTCATCAGTAATATCAAAGTTATAACCCAAGCTTAGATCGCCCCCATCTACTTTATTTTTTTTACGACCGGGGATAATATCCAGGCTTGCCGAAAAATAAATGCCTGATTTTAGCTGATATTTAATTTCAGGAATGATGCTGGCTGTAGTTACACTATCGGCCCGGCCCATAAATACATTATTACTTATATAATTAATGCCGATTTTAAAGGAGTCTTTTTTATCGCTTGATTTTTTAGTGGTGTCTGTTTTAGCAGTAAGATCTGCTTTGACAGGTGTAGCAGCGTTTTGGCTAAAAGCTGTAAAGGTGGTGCTGCTAAATGCGCACAACAATAATGTTTTGTAAAAGTGAATAGGCATACAGGGGTATTTAAGTTAAGTGTTTAAGACTAATAGACAAGCTTATGGTTTAATTATGAAATATTTATTTTAATATTAGAGCCTGTTTAAATTT
>DHIR01000213.1:420-3703 GCA_002403905.1 Mucilaginibacter sp. UBA4741 | reverse complement strand
GGATGATGTGTTATATGCGCAATTAACGCAGCTTTCGCCGGATGGTTCTGTTTTTGATGATGGAATAACCAATACAACATCAGTACGTTTAGAGCAGATAGCTGACGCGAAAATTAAAAAATCGCTTATCGGTGTAAAAAAGGATGATGAAGTAGTACTGGATATACAGAAAGCTTACAATAACGACGCTGCAAAAATTGCTGCGATATTAGGCATTGAAGAAAGCGAAGCGGCTGATTTGAAATCAAACTTCCGTTTAACTATTAAAAATGTAAATCGTTTAGAAGAAAGCGATCTGAACCAGGAGTTCTTTGATAAATTATTTGGAGAAGGTACAGTAACAGACGAAGCGGGCTTCAAGGCTAAAATAACCGAAGAGTTAGAAAGCATGATGCAGCAAGATGCTGAGCGTAAATTACAGAACGATATCTATAACTATAGCATAGAAAAAGTTCAGTTTAATTTACCTGATGATTTCTTGAAACGCTGGTTAAAAGTTACTAACGAGAAATTGACTGAAGAAGAATTAGAAGGCGGCTATAAAGATTTTGCTNNAGTTCTTTGACAAATTATTTGGTGCAGGTACAGTAACCGACGAAGCGGGTTTCAGGGCTAAAATTACCAAAGAGATAGAAACCATGATGAACCAGGATGCTGACCGAAAACTGCAAAATGACATCTATAACTACAGTATTGAGAAAGTTCAGCTTAATTTACCCGACGAGTTTTTGAAACGCTGGTTAAAAGCCACGAACGAAAAGCTTACCGAAGAAGAACTGGAAGGCGGCTATAAAGATTTTGCTCAAAACCTTAAATGGACACTAATTGAGAACAAGATCATTAAAGAAAACAACATCGAAATTAAATACGAAGAAGTTTTCGCGGCAGCAAAACAAAGCTTGGATCAGCAATTCAGGATGTACAGCCCGCAGCCAATTGCTGAAGAGCAATTAGCGCAATACGCCGTACAATACCTGCAAAACAAAGAGAATGCTAATAAAGTATTTGACGAAGTAAAAGCCCTTAAAACATTAGATTATATTAAGAGCGTAGTTACTTTAGACAATAAGGATATATTTTACAATGACTTTAAAGAGTTAGTGAAGTAAGGAAATCCTTAAATATATTTAAAAAAGCATCCACTTAATAATGGATGCTTTTTTTGTATAGCCCCTCCCAACCCTCCCCGGTAGGGAGGGCTTAAAGTCTCCCCTGCCGGGGAGATTTAGAGGGGGCTGTTTATTTTTACTTTTCGCAAACTTTATATTGAAAATTATATTCAACTAAAAACTATATTTATCGCGGGCAATGCTCGTATCACAAAGATTAAAAACACAAACACATGAACAGTATACCAGATAGAAACGAATTTAGAAAATACGCTGTTAAACATCATAGAATTGGCGGCATGCACGTGGATAAATTTATGGCCGGTGTTGACAGGGCAAACCTGCCAACAGGTATAGCGCCAATGGGTTATACGCCTTATATTATTGAGGAACGCCAGTTAAATATCTCGCAATTAGACGTGTTCTCGCGTTTAATGATGGATCGTATTATTTTCCTGGGCGATCCTATATATGATCAGAACGCCAATGTTATCCAAGCGCAGTTATTATTCCTGCAATCGGCCGATTCAAAACGTGATATCCAGCTCTATATTAACTCGCCGGGTGGATCTGTTTACGCCGGCTTAGGTATTTATGATACAATGCAATTAATATCAAATGATGTAGCTACTATTTGTACAGGTATGGCTGCATCAATGGGCGCGGTATTGCTTTGCGCCGGTGCCGAAGGTAAACGTGCTGCGTTACCACACTCAAGGGTGATGATCCACCAACCATCAGGTGGTGCCCAAGGCCAGCAATCTGATATCGAGATATCTTACCATGAGATCACTAAACTGAAAAAAGAATTATACCAGATCATTGCTGATCATAGCGGTGCAACATATGACAAAGTTTATTCTGCATCAGACCGCGACTACTGGATGATAGCCGAAGAAGCCAAAGAATTTGGTATGATCGACGAAATATTGAGAGGTAATAAAACAAAGAAGTAATTAGTAGGTTCTAGTGTTAAGTTCTTAGCCTACAGTCAAAAGTCAGCTCATAACTTAACGCTCAAAACTCACAACTTTGTATATATCATGCCAATTAAGTAAATTTGTTTAACAAGTAATATCACAATGAATAAAAATAGTAAAGAGATAAGGTGTTCGTTTTGCGGCGCAGGCAAGCAAGACTCACTGATGCTTATAGCGGGGCTGGATGCACATATTTGTGATAAATGCGTTAACCAGGCTAACGAAATATTAGCCGAAGAGTTAAAAGTACGTAAGGTAAAAGCCTCACCAAATGCTCCTGCGATATTAAAACCCGCCGAAATAAAAGGTCACCTCGATCAATATGTTATTGGCCAGGACGATGCTAAAAAAATATTAGCTGTTGCTACATATAACCACTATAAACGCTTAAACCAGCGTATTGATAAAGATGAGGTAGAGATTGAAAAATCAAACATCATTATGGTTGGCGAAACAGGTACAGGTAAAACTTTACTGGCTAAAACGCTGGCTAAAGTATTAAACGTTCCGTTTTGTATTTGCGATGCTACTGTATTAACAGAGGCAGGTTATGTAGGCGAGGATGTGGAAAGCATATTAACCCGCTTGCTACAATCAGCAGATTATGATGTAGCCACTGCCGAAAAAGGTATTGTGTACATTGACGAGGTTGATAAGATCGCGCGTAAAAGCGATAATGCTTCTATAACCCGTGATGTAAGCGGCGAAGGTGTACAACAGGCTTTGTTAAAGATACTGGAAGGCACTATGGTAAACGTACCACCACAAGGTGGCCGTAAACACCCTGATCAAAAAATGATCACGGTTAATACTAGCAACATCCTGTTTATATGCGGTGGCGCTTTTGATGGTATTGAAAAGAAAATTGCAAACCGTTTACGTACACAAACTGTTGGTTACAAACTAAAAGGTAATGATGGCGAGGTTGATATGAAAAACCTTTACAAATACATTACCCCGCAGGATTTAAAATCATTTGGTTTAATACCAGAGTTAATAGGCCGTTTGCCGGTGCTTACTTACCTTAATCCGTTAGATAGGGAAGCATTGCATAATATATTAACCGAACCTAAAAACTCGTTGCTAAAACAATACAAGAAACTGTTTGAATACGAGGGTGTAAAGCTGGATTTTGAAGACGATGTGCTTGAATTTATTGTTGATAAAGCAATGGAATTTAAATTAGGCGCACGT
>DHIR01000213.1:0-238 GCA_002403905.1 Mucilaginibacter sp. UBA4741 | reverse complement strand
GGAATTTAAATTAGGCGCACGTGGTTTACGTTCTATATGCGAGGCTATAATGATAGACGCGATGTTTGAGTTTCCATCTAAAAAAGATATTAAGAAATTAAACGTTACGTTGGATTATGCCCGCGATAAATTTGAAAAATCGGACCTTAAAAAGTTAAAGGTGGCTTAACAGCAACTATATAGCTTAAAGCTATTTTTGTATAAATTAAACTGCAACCCTGGTGTAACGCCGGGGTTT
>DHIR01000100.1:15311-40996 GCA_002403905.1 Mucilaginibacter sp. UBA4741 | reverse complement strand
GTTAATAGCACACTTACCGCGTTTCCACCAAAGCCCGCCGCATTTATCAGTATCTTTTTTAATGGCCTATCCTGATGCTGAGGGGCCAGATAAGGCGGCTGAATGAATTTGTCATGTTTCAACATGAGTATAGCCATTTCCATACTCAATGCTCCCGATGCCCCCAAAGCATGCCCCATTTTCCATTTGTTAGAAGTTAACAGAGGCTTGTTCCCGCAAAAGACGTGTTCAATAGCATTCAGCTCGGCTATGTCTCCCTTAACTGTGCCTGGGGCATGCAGAATAATTGCATCCACGCTTTTGGGGTCATGACCTTTTAGCGCCATTTTCATGGATCGTTGCAAACACAAGGCATCTGCAGATAAAGAAGCGCCATGATCAACGGGTTCTGTACCGTACCCTATGCCACTAATGTAGACCAATGCCTTATCGGATTTTATTTCCAAACAAAAACTAGCTGCCCCTTCACCTAAGATCATTGTATTTTGTTTTTTGCTGGTATCCATAGCACGGCATGGATATTTATCATCAAAGGATGAGTAAATTTTCAGGGCTTTCATTTGTGCAAGAGTAAATGAAGTTAAGGGCGCTTCGCTTCCTCCTGCCAGAAACCGGGTGCAGAAACCGGCTTTTAACCAGGCCACTGCATTAATCATAGCATGCAAGGCGGTAGAGCAGGTAATTGAATGGGAAATAACTGGGCCGATGGCACCCAGATCAGCGGCTGTCCAACTGGCAATATTCCCCAATGTAGTAACAGGAGAGGTAATCGGGTTTAAAATTTTCCCACCACTTTCGATAAATTGCGTGTGATGTTTTTCAAAAGCACTGGTAGCCCCTCTTGAAGAACCTATGTTGATGCCAAATTCTGTATCTCCCTGCCATCCGGCCTGCCGGATGGCGTTTCTGGATGCTGCCATAGCATACCAAACACTTGGATCAAGCTGTTTGTATTTTTGTTTTTCGGCGCTCAAAGCCGCTATCACTGCCTTTGCATCCACGGAAAGTGGGGCTGCCCACTCTTTTCCTGTATGGAAATCCATTTTAGTGTAACAATGCTGCTCATCCAGGTATCGTTGCCACACATCCTCACTATTTACGCCTAAGGGCGAAATACTGCCCCAGCCTGTTATGGCTATTTTAATACCCTCCATTAATGTTTAGCGTTTCTTTTACTATACAAGCTCAGCTTTATTCCACATTAATTTCTTTCCAAAAACCTGAGTATTATCAGTCATTTTTATCATTTCCAGTTGGATGCACCAAACATCACCGGGCTTTGCCAATGCAAACGGAAATTTTTGTGATAATAAACCTGGGGGTTAATATAACCAGGAATCTCATTATACAAAACGGTTCCGGTCAACTGTATTCCTTTCAACGCTAAAAGCTCCATTTTTTCTGTCAAGATACTGCCGGCTATATTGGCGTTTTTTGAAAGTAACTTAGTGCGAAACGTTTGTGATGAAGATTTGAAAAACAGCAGGCAGTTTTTCTCGTCAAAAGCATAAAAGCAGTGAAAACAGTACGGCCTATTATTTCCGTCTGTGCAGCATATCGTAATTATCTTGTTTCTCCCTGAATAAAATCAACTATTCTTTTTTCCGTCACCGGCAGAAAATCCTGTTACAAATAAAGCCATTTTCGGATTTATAAATTATGATGCTCATCACATTGACTAAAATTATTCATAGAATCTTTGGTTTTATAGGCAGGGTCGTTATTTATGCAGCGATTAAAAGCAAATGATAATTGACTGTCGGCGTTTGGCTTGGCTTGCCACATGCCTCTTCATCATCTCTGCCACCTATTACTGGTCTGCTGAAAACGCGACTGCTGAAATAGTTTTTTTAGTACAAGTGTAAACCTATAGACGTATAAGACCCACATTCCGCCGGAATCAGGTGGTCAATATCAGCGGTATATCCACCCTATATGCACAATGGTGTATTGACCACGCTAAAACAGGTTGTTGATTTTTACAACAAAGGTGGCACTCGTTTAGGGTTTAAAATAGATAACCAGACTTTACCTTCTGATAAGCTCAACCTTACAGAAAAAGAAAGCGATGAAATTGTAGTATTTATTAAGCCTTTGGATAGCAAATAAAGGCTAATCTATTAGTCATTTTAAGGTCTTTCAGTAATTTTTCAATGCCCGGAGCGCCTGTTAGCTCACTCCAGCGTAAAAATGGGTACTGACAGTTGCTACACATCATTTTGCTCAATATTTATTGTTTAGCTATTATGATCGGATTGCTCAATTTTGCGGCCTGCTGCTGCAAGGTATTCTTAAAATAATCGGCACTGGCATAACCGGCGTCCTGTTGTTGCCATCCCGCAATAAAGTAAAAGCTAACAGGCTCATTATTTTTCGCCTTTAATTTGGCATAGTAGGTTTGTGTAACACCTTCTCCTACCTCCGGCGCTTCGCCTGCTCCTATAAAATCACTCTTTTTGATCAGCAAAGCCGTTCCCAGGTAATCGCCGCTATCGGCCTGCTTATCGTGAGTAGAGAGTGACATAAAATCGGAATTATGATTAACCACATCCAGGGTTTTATTTTTAATGTGCGCAATCCCGCTAACCAGTACCCGCTCTCCCGAAAAACCCGAAAGCCATACTTTACTTTGATATCCCGGCTCACCCGCCCAGATGCTTATTTCATGTTTGACATTAAATGTTTGTCCGCCGGCGGTGAAGTTAAGATAGGTAAGCCTGATCACTGACCTTACCGGCCCCCTGGTTACCAGTTCATAACGTGTTGTTTTTGCACCCGAAAGCCGGTATAAAGAATCTTTAACAAATACACCCAAACCACCTGCACCTAATGAATTCTTTACTGTAAAAATATCCATTCCCCAGGGTTGCATATGCATGTATTCGGCCACTTTTTCGTCCAGGTCGGTTTTATCTAATACCATTTGTGTTGATTTTTTTCCGAAAATATCAATGGCATTACGACGGTCAAAATAGTTACGGAAAGCTATTTTATCATTTTCCCACCCTGGACCTTCCAGCTGGTATCGTTGTAAAGTATGTTCTACTGTATGGTCGGCAGGCATAGTTTCTGTATCTATCGGCATGTATCCGCCTTTTCCATCCTGTTTAGCAAAACGAACGCTGGTACGCAATGGATATACCGGCAGTTTATCAACATAGTGACAGTTCAATTTAACCTCTTCATCAGGCTGAAAATTGCAAACAAAAGCCAGCTCATCCCAGGTACCATCATGATCCATATCGTCCGTTTGCGAAGGAACAGGCTTACCGTTACTATTGGTCAGTTCAGGATACATGCCTGATGGAATATCTCCTAAAAGCTCTGTTAGTTTTTGCCTGCTGATAATAATGGGTTCATCGGGCCTGGCAAGGCTTAAAGCATTGGTAAGCGTTAATGTATGTACCTGTTTATTGGCACATGAAGCCATGAATTGCACTAAACATAACAATACAACTATCTTTAAATAGCTGATCTTTAAACGAGATAAAGGACGAATAAAATATTTCATAAAAAAAATACAATTGGATTCGATAAAATTAAGCAGATAGCTTTGCCCATAACTATACCGGGTTTACATTATAGTGTAACATAGCATCAACATTAAATATTTAGTTACTATCTTCTTTAGGTAACCAGGTGCATATTTGCTTTCCGTCCCAACCGTTTACCGAGGCATAATCAACCATTTGGATAGTTCCGTTTTTAACGGGTACCAGGTATTGTAAACGATGGTTTTGCTGCGGAGCCGTAACCTGTTTTATATCCACATAGCCGTTCTTTGCCAATATGCTTACCGGTTTATTAAACCCGGCATCTGTATTTTCATCACGGCTAAAACTATAGCCCCCCTGATGAGCGCCTGAAAGTTATCACCCGCCCTGTTGCTGCCTTTGGGGGCGTCCATTATCCGGCAACGCATATCCAATGTCAATTCTATTTTATCACCGGGCAACCATGTACGTTTAACAGCCGCATAAGTATCGGGCACAACTTGCTGCTGCTTACCATTTATTCTCAATGCGGTAGCTTTGCTCCATACCGGGATACGCAGCCTGATAGTAAAATTTTCTTTTTTTGGAGAAGATACGTTGATTGTAACCTTACCTGATTCCGGAAAATCAGTTGTTAAATCAAGCCCTATATTTTCGCCCATGGGCGAAATTACCGTAGCAGCACCTGCATTATACAGATTAATTACCGGGCCGGTGTCAGAGTTCATGATAGCAATAAAGGGTATGTAGGCCAACCCCATTGGCCCGTTTAGTATGCAGCAGGTTACATGTACACCATCTGTGATGCCGCCCCAGCCTTTAGCACTAATTTTAACGCCATTTAAATAACTGAAATAGGCAAAACTATCATCTGATGGTTTGAGGGTGCCGATTAAGCCATTATAAACATACTTTTCAATATCATCCATAGCTGCCGGGTCACCGCTTAATCGTACTATCTGGCTGCAATATTTCATCCAGGTAACCCCCGTGCAGGTTTCTATGGTTCTTTTAATAGTTGGATTGGTTTGCTCAAAGGCCGCGTTATCCCAGCCTTCACCATACATATCCGGATGATAGGGCTGATCGGCACCACCATTTCCAACAATGGTTATTTCCCGAGCCTCCACATTATGATATAGGTTCATAAACGCTTGTCTCCAATGCTCATTGCCGGTAACGCTGTAATACGCTATCAATCCTTCAAAAAGCGACAGCATTTCATAGGCTTTTGGCCATGGGCCACCCATTTTATAAGGCGCTGTGTTATTATAGTCTTCTTCTATTACATTATATCCTTTAGCGCCGCCGGTTTTTTCAACAATATAACGGGCAAAATCCAGGTAACGCTTATATCCCGTTAGCTTATAAAGCCGCATAATTGGTTCTAATACGGTACATGATTCTATGTGATTTTTGCTCCAGCCCTGATCTGTTATGCTCACTTTAGGTGCCGGCCCTGTTTGCGTTAATATGCAATCGGCCTCATCCGTCATCGCTTTTAAAACGGCCGGATCTTTATCAACCTGCGTATAATATTCATCAAGACCCAAAAGCACATATTTCATTTCCCAAAGATCGCCCGCAGGACCCTCCGGCTGTTTATCAATTGCTGAAGCGCTTATACTGCCATTGGCTCGCCTGGTAGTTAGCAGATCGGCCACGGTTGCCTGGAGCATTTTCTTTAGTTTCTCATCATGTGTATACCTGTAAAACATACAGCCTGAGCGCACAGCTTTGCCCCACATCTCTCCCTGTGCAAAATAAGTGCGGCCATTTCTAAACGTATTTACAAATCCCGCATACGGTGCTATACCTTCGTTCCAGTGAGTTAATGAATTTTGGATGTAACCCTCTAAAAAGCCCGATAAGTGTATAGCATTTGCAGGCAATGGAGTAAACATATCCTTTCCTGGGCCAGGCTCTTTAAGGAACTAATACAGCAAAGAATAATTAGTATGCGTATTTTCATAAGGTGAAATTTACCCTAACGGAGTATGCCAATCTATTAGCCATTTTACCATTACTTCAGTCCATCCGCTTAGGTCGGGATTATTAAGTGCCATCCCAACTCCGTGATTACCATGAGGATAAATGTGCAAAGCTACCGGCACCTTATTTCGTACACAGGCCTCGGCAAAAAACAGGCTCCCCTGTACAGGTACCGCCGGATCGTCTGCCGTATGAAAAATGAACGCAGGCGGGTTGTCAGCCGTAACTTGTTTTTGATTGGAAAGCTGCCTGGTCATATCAGGTGGTGGAGTTGCGCCTAAAAGATTTTTTACAGATCCCATATGTGTAAACTCCTCAAAAGATATTACGGGATAGCCCAGCATTACCCGGTCAGGACGGGCAGAAATTTTTGTTGAAAGATCATCCTGCGGGTCCTTATATAAATTGGGCTGAGTAGCTACTGTTGATGCCAGGTGGGGCCACCCGCGCTAAATCCCATGATCCCTATTTTAGCAGGGTCGATATTTAATTCTGCCGCCTGCGAACATATTAAGCGCATTGCCCGGAGTGCATCGGCAATTGGGGCCGGATAACGGTTAGGCGATACACGGTAAGTAAGTACCGCGCCAACAATACTGTGTGCGGCCATTAACTGGGCAAACGGCGCAGCCTCATGCGGTGCCAGCCCTCCATACCCTCCACCGGGACAAACTATGACCGCAGTACGCTTTTGATCACCTGCTGTTTTGGGGATATAAAATTCAAGTTTGGGCCGTTTTGCCGGATCAGGGCCGTTATTAACAGAGTTTTCGGACCATAAATATTGTGTTTTAGTTGGTGCCAAAAGCGGCTTTGCTGGCTTTGCAGTATTACTTGCAAAAGTAGGTAAGCTGCCTGCCCCTATAGCGCCTAAGCATAAAGAGGATGTTTTAATAAATGTACATCTGCTGTTTGGTTTCATCTTAAAATGATTCTATAAATTACAAGTTTGCTATAATCCGGCATTATAATCAATTTGTTTACCTTCTGCCTGCTCAACTATAGCGTCAAACTGCTTAGCCAGGTTAACATCAAATTTTGCCAACTCTTTCCAGGCCTCATCGCCGTATACGCCTGCATGGCTGTAATCAAATGGTTTAAATTTTATTTTATTTAACAATGACTTGTTGCCTATTTTAAAATTCAGGTGAGCTGCATCCACAAATTTGGGATCGGCAATAATTGAGTGTACATCCTTGCCAGCTTCCTGCCATTGTTTAAATGTTTGTGTAGCTACCATTATATCTTTGGTCCGGGTATCCCAATAGGCATTATAATCTGTTATAAAATTGCATTTGTCCCATCTGATGCCGGTTAAGTTACCCTGGCTATAGCAAATAATATTATTAGTGAACTGAAAACCTGTATGGATTTCTGCCTTACTGGCCTCTAACTGGGCAAGAATCTGGTTATAGAAAATATTATTCCTGATGATGTTATCCTTACCATAGTGCTGGTGAAAAGCCGAACTTTTGCAGGCATAAACCACGTTATTTTCCATAACAATACCGGTTGATCCTTCATCAGTATAAAGCCCCCAACCACCATAGGTTGCCGAGTAAACATGATGTATAACGTTATTACTAACCGTAGTACCTTCTGATGGCGCTAAAGTATATACGCCTCCCATATCGCTTAACACTCCCCAGCCTAAATGGTGAATGTGGTTAAAATCAATTTTATTGCGTTTGGCGGTACTGTTACCATATCCCCATACCCAGCCGGCAGAGATGCCTGAGTATTTAAAGTCGGCTATTTCATTGTGTGTTAATTCGCAATCGCTACCGGTAAAGATGAGCAGGCCCACCGCACATGGAAATACATAACCACCGTTGCGCACAATATTATTATCTACTATAATGTGACTGGTATTTTCGTTGCCCGCTGGTAATTTTACTTCGCCAATTTTCACGGCTCCCGCACCCAGATCATGCAAATAACAATGCTTAACCGAACTATAAGAACAATCTTTCCTGAACCAAATCGCGTTTGAACCGGTATGGGAAATTTCGCAGTTTAAAAATTCAATTTTTGTAGCATAATCTGCCATAATAGTTGCTTCTACAAATGCCGCCCCCTGCATAGGGTCATTACCCATTGCCGGCATTTTATAACCGGCTACGCTAAAACCAAGGTTTTCAAAATGCAGGTTCTCCACCTTTTTATCTTTTGTACCGCTGATGATCATAAACTTATCGCTTACCGGGGCATAACAGGTAGTATTTGCAATGGTTTCACCCTCTTTAGGTCCATAGTACAGATATCCCGAAGGTTCCAGGTACCACTCGCCGGGCGCGTCAAGACCTGCTTTCAGGTTTTCAACAGTGAATAATGTTTTGGCATCCAGCTTATTCCAGAATTTCATACCCTGGCCAGTTACATAAAAGGCAGTATCCTTAGCACTATAATGGACTATCCTTTTGCGGGTATTGTCCCATTTATGATAAAAGGTGACCACCGCATTCTCCAGATCAGCTTCGGGTAAGCTATTAAACAGGGCGGCCTGCTCCGGCAATAAAGTAATTTTTTGTATGGCCAGTTCAGGGGTGCTTTCTTTCCCCTTTATTACCACAGTTTCTGTAACAGATTTAGGGTGAAAAAATCCATGATTAGGAAACATGGCCCGCACAGCACGATGATCATTTACATACAGCTGTTCAAAGTTCCAGCCATAACGTTGAACTTCTGGTATAAGTACCCGCCACAAATGACTATTCACGGCTTCCAAACCTTTTATTTCTGCACCGGCATAAAATACGGGCTTAGCATTTTTTTCGGCAATATAAGTTACAGAAGTTGTGCTTGTACCCGCATCCTGTGGAGTAAAAGTCACCGGTTCTTTCATAAAATATTTGCCATCTGCAATAATAACCTGCACACTTTCGGTATTACCGGCATTCCGCAGCGCCCTTATTTTGTCGCGCGCTCCGGCTAATGTTGCCAATGGAGCCTCTTTGGTACCCGAATTGGAGTCCTTACCGTTCACAGCCATATAAAGCGTTACGGAGTAGGCGCTTTTTGCCGCAACACCTATCAGTATCAATAAAAGAAGTCCTGCTTTTTTAATTTTGAGCATATTTTTCATATCTGCTATTTATTTCGGATAATATAATTCGCTTTTGTCTGCCACTTCTTTTGAAGCAGTACGTCTGAACCGTTCACCCGGCTGTGGGTCCCAATGTAACCAACTTTTCGGATCGGTCGAAACCGGGTTACTCAACTGGCCGTCGCCATTTTTGTTAATGGCTGATACCACATATTCATACAACACACCGGTTGTCTTTAATTGATCGTCCACAGCATTACCTGTACCCTGGTAAACTACATGATAAGTTTGTTCGCCTAATTTACGGCGATAGATCTTGTAACCACTAACCCCTAAAACTTTACCCCAGCTAAGTTTTATTTTATTGTTGCCGGCGAGATACGTCCGCAATCCATCAGGATAATATGGCTTATCATCTGTAAAATAAACCGGGTAAGCAGCCGAAGCTTCGCTTTGATGCTCCTTATTGATTGCCATTACACGTACATGCGCCTTTTTAGTTCCGGCATTTGCTTTTACCACAAAGCTATCTGTTGTAGTTTCACCAATATTTTCCCAGGTTTCGCCATTATCATAGCTTAGTTCGATAGTATATTTAGCCGCACCTGCCGAGGGAACAAATTTTAAATGCACCCGGCTGTGGTCATCCTCTGAATATAGAATCTCAGGCCTGGCCGGTATGGGCAATCCTTTGGTGATCTGCCATTGATGATTGCCAGCTGCGAAATGAACGGTAACACTGTTGCCTTTTATCTCTACAACAGCTTTAGCACCATCTATGAAGAAATTTTGTTGCACACCTGCTGCCTCCTTAAACGTAAAGGTAATAGCAGAGGGCTTTAAATTATAATATTGCCCGCTAATAAAACCGCTTTTACCAAGCTGCGCGCTTATACCGGCGTCTGGGTCATCGGTAGTTATGGTAAAATCGCCGTTACCTATCCGGCTGCCATGAAATAACGACAGTTCCTGGCTTTGATCCGGGTAAATGCGCATATAACCCGCAGTGCCTGTAAAACTCATATCGGCTTCGTCAACCGTTACCTGTTTATCATTCCGGAAGATAAAATCTGTTGGTTTATCCGGTGCTGTAACTTTTGCACCATAAACGGTACGCATAGCTTTAAATCCTTTTTTGTGCGATACAAGGGCAAGGCAATCGCCAAGCATATCGTACCAAACACCTTTTGATTCTTCGCCGGTAATTAATGTTTTTTTATAACCAACCCGCGGATCGGTTCCGGCTTTTATGATCTGAATATATGGTAGTTCTTCTTTAGGATGAGTAAACCACGAAAATCTGCCGGGGATGTTATCATTATAAACATCGTCATAAGTAATAAAATAATCTGAGCCTATCAGCATAATACTGCGGCTTTGGTAATCGGGCCAGGAATAGCCGCTGGTTTTTGAGGGTACAATTTCTGTAAACTGCCCCGTACCTAAATTATAAAGCGGCCTGCTTAATACGTTTTGGCCTATTGATTTAAAGCTGCCATTTTTATAAACGCCAAATGTGGTTAACAGATCCACATCATCAACATAGCGGTCGCCAACATCTTCCCTCCCGTTATGGCTGTATGATTTACCGCCCGCATAAAAATAGATTATGCCCGAACCACCCTGCCCGGCTACACCTGTACGATAATTAGGGCCATCATCTATCTGGCCCAAATGGATAGATAGCTCATCAGGTGTATTTACAGCTGCCCGCAAAATGGTACCGTAACCTGTCATTTTAATACTTTTAAAATCAGGTTTGGTGCCTTTATCATAATTGGCTGTTGGGTACATAATGTTAAACGCATCATTGTCCTCAACAAAAGCTTCCATATCATCATCAGTAGGTTTGCTTACATAACGCAGATGTTCTGCTAATAAAGGATCATAATTATTGAGCATAGTCCCTAAAAGCCAGAATGAACGTGGTGGTTTACGGCGTTCAGCATGCGCACCCTGCGGGGGGTGCACACGGCGAGGCCCGTCTTTTTTATCTGCAATACCCCAAAAATGCGCTTCCAGTTTACCTGTTGAATCCCGGTAATAGTCTGTTGATTCGCCATCATAAGGAGCAGATAACGCGTTTAAGATCCATGAACCTACAGAAGCGATATCTGCACCGGCTATCCTGTTGCGACCGTTTTCTGATTGTTGTAAAACGTAACCGGTGCGCAGTGTAGGACGTAAAAAGGCCCATACATAGGTACCCAGATTCTCGGTCCAGCGCCCCCCTTGAGCATCCCAGGTTTTTACAGATGGGCGGGTATGATTGTGCGTGTTCAGATCTATATATTTCTCAAACTGATCTGCCCAGTTTACTGCTTCCGGGTGTTTGGGAAACTGGTAGCCCGCAAGGGCCGGGATGGTTTTTACATCCGCCAAAAAATTAGGATGCCCGCTCAACATATACTTCATAGGCATATACTCTTCGCCAGCCGCTATATAGGCCTGGAAAAGATACATGGCCGCTGTTCTGGCTTTTTGTTCTTTATTCATTTCCGGGTAAAGGCGATTGAAGGAATTAAGCCAGCTATCAGTAAACTGACGTGAACTTGTTGGCCCATAACCACTGTTTTGCCGGGTACCGCTAATTGTTAGTTCAGAATTGTACCCATCGCTTAAAAAGGCCATTGCCAAACCCTGTGCATTTTTTTGCTTGCTGGTTTTAAACACAACAGGTTGCAAAGGCAGCGAGTCGGGATAGGTAAGCACCCAGTCTTTAACCATATCCAGGTGAATGGTACCATACCTATTTTGTAAAAAGTGATTGTAGGATAACGGCGAAATTTTAGTACGCACATGAAAACCAAAAGGATCATTTATGGGCTTGGTCAATGTCTCCAGGTTATTCATAAAATCAATATCCTTTTGATGGGCGTAGCAACTTATGGCGGTAGCCCGTGTACCTGCCGAAACCGGGTATACCCAGCTAAGCAGATTATTGCCATAGTAAAATGTGAGGGTCAATATTTTCGAAGATCTCCATATTCCATAATCTTCATCATTCCACTTAGCGGCATCGGTTATAAAAACCCCCATCGACTGGTCTATTTTTTCATCCCAAAACAAGGCAGAGGTAACTACCCTATCTGCCGGCCATGGCTCATATAAACCAACCTCAAACGGAATTTTTGTGGCTTCCTTTTCGGGAGGCATAACGCCCAGATGGTAGTTTAATGTTTTCTGATCCATGGTTTCCCAATTGTAACGGGCAAACCCGGGTTTATCGGTAGCAACTCCATAAGGATGATTTGGCGCCTGTCTATGGGTTGGATGAAAATCGGGCCAGTTCATTTTCCAGGCTACGTTGTCGTCTTTCTTTATGCCGGTAGCCTCTTCGTTTAACTCTATAAAATCATAATCCTGTATACACTTTACAGTTGCGCTATAGCTGGCACCATCTTTAAACAGGTATTTAACTTTATAAGCAGCAAAAATTGGCCCTGATGATATTTTCTGTGTTATAATCTCTTTTAACTGCTTGGTACCTGTGTTAAAAACGGATTGCCCCATAGTAGCCTGCTGCAAGCGACCAATACGCATAACCGGGCCGGGAGCCGCGCCATTTATTTGCTGCGAATTTGGAATCTGTACCGTTAACTTATTTGTTTTTATGGTAATGTACTTACCCTCTGTTTGCGTGGTTACATTAGCAAAGTGCTGTGCAGTCCCGCCGGCTTTTAACACAAAACTTTTGCTTTCACCGGGATTAAGGCCGCTTAAAACACTCAACGTAAATAGTTCACTGCCGGGTTTAGTTTTTGTTAGCTGAAAAGGAATTTGTTTACCCGTGTTATCGTTAAGGGTAAAGTTATCAGGGTTAACCGGCTTATCAAACTGTACCTGGTAACGCAGCAAGGTTGTGGGCCACCAATAAAATGGATTTTTAACTTCATCCTTTAATACAAAAACAGCCTGGCCATTTTTAAAAAGGGTTGGTTTAACTTGCGCTATTGACGAATTGCAAACGATAAAAAATATAAGCGTTAGCAAATTCTTTAAATTATTACAGCATTGTTTTTTTATTTTCATCCTTACAGGCTTTAAAATTTTGTTTTGTTTTATTTGCTGATTTTAATCGATCAGCTTGCCAACTATTAGTATATTATTAACAAACCAACTGTTCTCTGCATATAAGGAAGGATCGGTTATGGTTATCTTTTTTATAGCTAAAAGCTTTGCCTTGTCAAACGCTCTTCCGGTAACGTTAAAGGTAACGGTGTGGTCGCCATCAGGCAGGTCTTTTAAAAAGAAAGCGTTTTTACGATAGTTATTTGCCCATTGGTCAAATCTAAAAATCTGGATTGGCGGCTGCCCGTCTATAACAACATCTACAATCCCGCTTTTAGGGCCTACCAGATCATACACACCTAAAACCTTACCATTAAATTTTATGGTAAATGAGGCTCCCGGCACTTTGGCCTTATATAATACGGGCATATATTTGGTAAACTTTTTAGCGATAGAATCATCAGGTGCTAAGGTTTCCCAATCGTTCTTGACTTTTAATTTTGATAATGGTACCATCTGCGCCTCGTCCCAATTATCTTTTATATAGGGCTCGGGTAATGCGTGTTTTACATCAGCAGCAACATTTTCCATTTTTTCAAAACTCCTGGCTACAACCCGCAGATATATAGGATGCCCCGAGGCTGATAAGGGATGTGTACGATCTTTAGTAAATACTATTTTATCAGGATGTTCCTCGGGAATACCGGTAAAAACCAATTTGCCCGAGTCAAGCAATTTGATCACCTCTACCCCCATGTGGATAGACGGGATATGATAATGCTCAGCAATTTTCTCCATGGCCGCAGCTGTATTTTGATAATTGCCTCCTTGCAGGGCTTTAATATTAATTTCGGCAACGGTGTATACAAAGCAAATATCTGTATTTGGGTTTTGGCGCCATGTTTTACGAACTATACCTTCAATACTGCGATAGATTCCTTCGGCCGGACCGCCATCATTAGTAGCAAATTCTACAAAAAGCAAATCCGGCTTATGGCTCAGCACATCCTGATCCATACGGAACACACCTAAATTAGAGCCGGTGCCGCCAACAGTAGCATCTACCTGCTTAAAAGCAGCAGTAGGATATTTCCCGACCAGCCAGTCAAAGCTCATATCACGCCAGCCGTGGCTTGCTTCGGTAATACTGCCGCCAATATAGGCCACTGTTATGGGCCTGCCTGATTTTGTCTTTTTGAAAAAGTTAGGCAAGCCATTGCGCTGATGAAATTCAACCAGGTTACCTGAAAGCGTAGCCGGGGTCTGGGCTACTGAATTAGCGCAACTACCTAAAGCTATCGCTACTAATACCAGGCATTGTTTATATTTTTTTACCATAACAATATGCTATAAATTTAATTTTTATTTGCCAGTGCAATCCTGGTATCCTTAGCATAATCACGAAGCAAAGCAGGAGTTAACAGCTGGAAATTATTTCCGTAGGTCTGTTCTACATCTTTTGCCATCTTTTCAATTTTGCTTAAACAGGCTGCTAATTTCTGCCTGTTTTTTTCGCCTTTTTCGGGTGCGTTTAGCTTTTCAATACGATACCTGAAAAATGCCTCCATCTGTAATTTAGAAGCACTGGCCAGATCGCGCTGCCTTGTTAACTGGGTCTTTAGCATATTGTAATCATCGGCTTTTAGGTCTGCTTTTGTATTTTCAATATCATTTAGTGATAATGCGTTTAACCTTAAAGCTTCGTCCCTGTCAGCCAATACACCGTCAATTAAATATTCACGCGGATAATTCATCAACTCATTCATGCGATAGTTACCCATAATATCTTCAGATTTTAATTCAGACATACACTTAACATAGTTTACAAAGTGCGATTCCACATAGCTTAACGGTGCAAATGCCGAATGATTAAATACCCAAACGCCATCTATGTAGAAAATTTTCTTCCCGATATTATCCGTACGTTTCAGTGCTGAAATAACCTTATCCGAAGCTTTTTCACCAAACCGCTCTGTTGCCCAGCCTTTCCATATTTGCTCAATTGGTGTAAAAGGATCGGTAGCAAGCTTTGAGAGCGCGTAAAAATTAACTTCATTAGGTTTGCCAAACACACTACCCAGTGTCCAGTTTATCCGCATGCTCAACGTATTAATGTTTTGATTTTTAGATAAAGCGTTTTGCACACGGGCCTGAATTTCTTCCGGATAACAATATGGTAAAAGTGATTGCCCCCAATACTCCCCTGCTCCGTCAAATTGCAATTGGGCAGGCATATCCGTAATGGTTTGCATAATATTATTAGCCGGCTTGAAGGTATCCCAATCTCCGGGCTGGGATTTATGATCCAACAGGAAAGGATAATTCTTATCTCTCTTTTTCAGCGCATCCGTCAAAATTTGTTCCTGAAACTGGAAATGGCTAAAGGTTAACAGCATAAAATCTTTACGTTTACTATTTGCCGCACGCGAAAGCGCATCCAGCATATATTTGATATAATCAGCATAAGAATAGTAAGGATACCCTGAAACTTTATTGTAGGTAAGCTCTGAGAACATTTTGTTATCATTAACCATATCGCTCTCCCACAAATAAATTTCGTAGCAATCCATTTCGGGCAATGCATCATAAAATTCTTTGGTTTTAGTTTCTATAAACTTCCAGAATTTCCCATTATTAACATTAGCCATTTCGGGATATTTGTCAAAAAAACCAGTTGGATAAAGGGGTTCCTGCCCGCCAATTATCAGGTATACACCTTTAGCTTTAATCCTTTTATAGTAATAACGATATTTTGCAATGAGAGCCGGATCGGGTGTCTGTTTTAATTTATCATACCCTTTAAAGCTGAGCCACTCATTAGAAGAAAGATGATGTGCATTTACCATATCAACTTTATACTTATCAATCGCGGAGCAAAATGATGATAAAAACGTTGCCGAGTCTTTATCAAAAAGAACATTGTTAGCAAAAGTGGCGCATAGCTTGAGCTTTTTCTGTGTTTTTAGATTTGGATAAATCTGTATCGTTTCCTGTGCTAATAAGGTGTTAGCCAGCAACAAAGTCAAGCCTGCTATAGTGAACGATCTTTTAAATAAAGAGGGAGTTATCATATCTGATACGATTAATTTATTGGTGTTAATACAGCCACCCAGCCGCCGCCTGATGCCATTTTTATTGAAAGTTTATCTCCTGCTTTTACATAACTATTGGTAAAGCGATAATCGGATGGATGTTTGTCGGCGTTTACGCCATCCTGCAGGATCTGCACTTTATATCTTTTTCCATTTAAGAAGGTCAGCGGGATATTCAACTCACGGCTATCCCAGTTGGTCATGGCACCTATATACCACTTATTACCATTTTTGCGCGCTGTAACTACGTATTTGGCGTCCTCGCCGGCAAGGCCGATTGTTCTGTCCCAAACGGTTGGTATTTGCGCTATGAAGTGTGTATACTTGGGTTCTCTTTTATAGGCCGATGGGTTATCGGCCAGCATTTGTAAGGGGCCGTCATAAACTACATACATAGCGGCTTGTTGCACCCTGGTACCCATGCTCATCGGCTCAGAAAATATAACCCTGAAATCCTTTTTACTAGTATTGATCATGGCACCCGGTGTATAATCAACCGGGCCTGCAGCCATGCGTGTAAAAGGAATGGTAACGTTGTGTTCAGGCGTGATCGTAGCATCAAATTTATTCATCTCCAGTCCCCTTACACTTTCAAAATTTATAGCGTTAGGATATTTGCGGTTAAGGCCCGATGGTTTGTAGGCCCCATGAAAATCTACCAGTAAATGGCGCTTTGCAGTGGCGGTGGCAGTTCTTTCATAAAAATTAACAACGTATTGGTCGGCGCGACCCATAAAATCCACTTTAATGCCTGCTGCTCCCCATTTCGCAAACAGGTCGAGTGCCTTATCCATCTGCCGGTCAAACGGCTGCCATAACACCCATAATATTACGCCTACCTTTTTACTTTTAGCATAGCGGATAATTTCTGGCATATCCATTCCCGCTGCCGGCACCAATGTATTCACATCGGTTACAGACCATCCTTCGTCTACAATAATGTAGGGTAATTTATATTCTGCGGCAAAATCGATGTAATATTTGTAGGTTTCTGTATTTATTCCGGCCTTGAAATTAACTCCATAAATATTGTTGGCGTTCCACCAGTCCCAGGCTACTTTGCCTGGTTTTATCCAGGCGATATTTTTAAGAACATTGGACGTTGATAATTTGTAAACTAAGTCGGTTTGTAGTAATCCCTTATCATCAGGACTAATGATCAATACCCGCCAGGGGAACGTACGGCTACCCTTTGTTTTGGCTATATAAGGAGCTTTTTTTGTGACGATCTCTTTTCGGTCTGATCCTTTTTCTAATTTATTTGCTAACACCACTTTAGGGAAGGTAGCGGTAATGCCATTGCCTGCCGTTCCGTAGAAAAACAGATTGGGATAATCATACAGATCCGCTTCGGTAAGCACCATCTTTGAGCCTTTGCTGCCTGCTAAATGCAGTGGCAAAAACCCATATTGGCTCTTTGGAATTTCTGATAGTTTTTGATCTTTAAATACAGGCTCATAGGCTCCCTGCAAATCAGGATCATTATCTTGCGGCATATCAACGGTGCAATCCTGGTTAAAGTTAAAATCAGCAATCTCATCAAGCACTTCAATTTCGCCCGGTAATGAAGACTCAAACCGGTAAGCCGCGCCATCATTATAAGCTCTGAAAGTTATAACAAAGCCATCTTTTAAAAATAATTTAAGCTCATTATATTGTTCCGGGATAATGCGGTTGCGTACGGGTATTATAGCAGTGATGATTTGATTAACCGATTTGGTTTCATCTTTTATAATTACCGGCATTTCGCCCGGTTTTAAGCCATTGCTCAGATGAAGGGCCATCCTGCTTAGCTTTAACAAGGTTTCGTCATTACGGGATACGGACCAACTGATATTCTTATCAATCACAATGTTTATCCTGATCTGCCGGTCAGGCGATGTAAGCGTATAGGTTTTGGCATAACCGGCCATACTGAGTAATACGGTTATAAAAACGATCAGTGTTTTAACAGTGTTGAATTTAATATGATTGGTTTTCGTAATGGGTTTTATCATGTTAAATAATATAGGGTTCTTTTATTTTCAGCTTGTACGATACTCTTTAATTAAACTTAATTGGTGCCGGAGGGGCATCAATAGTTTTATCAGCAACAGGTTCTTTATCATAAGGGATATCGCCGTATTCATTTCTTATCCTTTTTAAAACTGCAATGGGTGTATTGTATAGACTCACCAGCGTACCCTCACTGCCTCTGTCAGGCATCATTGTGCTGTGGATCTGCATGCACTGCTCAAATTGCAAAATAGATTTGTTGCAAATAGCTGCTATTGCCTTACGGTCAGCAGGAGTCAGTTTTTCGGAATCATAATTTTGTATTTCGGTACCTTTTTTAAACGCCATAAAGTAAACCACGGTGGCACGCAGGCGGTTATCTAAAAAGGCCACATAGTCACGCCCGGCTTTAGTACTTACATTTAAGGCGCATTTTTGCATTAAATGCAGTGCCTGTTGATATAATTGTAATCCCTGCTCAACTTTATCTCGGTTCATTTTACCAAAGGCGGCAAAGCCTTTTCGCCCCCAAACGCCTGCATAACAAAAACCGATGTTTGGCAATTGAGTAGTAGCATACCAATCCGCATCGTCTATCTTTTTCATGGCTGCTATATAGGTTTTGGCGTCTGCTATGCCTAAGCTACTGGCATAATCCGTATAAAACGTTGATTCATCCTGGGCGCCATACAGCGTGGATACAGCCGCATATCGTGCTATGGTGCGGTTCTCCCCAGTGCGCCAGTGGTTAAAGCAAATACCTTGTATACCGTCAGCGCCGTTAATATCCTCGCCGTATTCAATCAGCCTACGTATACCCCGAACACTATTTTGCTGCAGGAACATAATACCATCAAACTCCAGCCAGGAATAGATCATAGTTTTTTTCCATTCATCTTTGGTCATTTCGGCCTGCGGTAAATTAAGCGTTACACGGCGCGCGCCGTGAGCCGGTAATACAGCGTAGGATGCTTCCGGTGCATATTTGCGTAAAACCTGGTAACATGAACGCAGGTATTCAGGCACAACAATATACAGGGCCAGGTTTGCTTTTTTGCCCAAAGGGTCAAGCACTTCAGTTTTAATGGCTTTATAAGCTTTTATGTTATGGCCCAACTGCGCATATAAACCCCAAACCCCGGTTTTGCCACTACGAACCGGACCCATAATAATGGGATCATCCAAAACATCTTTACCGAATTGTGCGGTAAGCATATCTTCAACTTCCTTAACGGGCCTGGGGCCGCCATAATCGCCGGTTTCCTGGGTTATCAACTCCATCTCATCAATTTGCGGATAGTGGCTTAAAATGGTGCGGGCTGTTTTCACAGTCGCGGTAACATCTGTAGTATTATTACGTGGTTCAAAAGAGAACCTGATGGTAAGACCCACGCGTTTGCATTCTTTCATTAAATCATCCAGCCAACTAATGGCCATATCGCTTTTTACCTGTGGCTGATCATAAAAGGGTTCAATTGCCGGTATACAATAAACATTTTGGTTACGTACGTTTTTAAAGAATTGCTTACCCTCTGCCAAATTATATTTGATCCCATAAAAAAAGCTGCCTGCGGGCATAATTTTATCCTGCTTTTCGGTTTCGTACCATTGGTTAGGGTAGCTATGAAAAGTAATATAATTAAAACGAAGGCGGGCAAGGTTCCTGATATATTCGCGGGCCTCATCTATTGGATATGATGATACATCCATCGGGAAATTAATATGCTGCCTGATGCCGCGCTGCTTAACAACGGGAGTTATAGTTTCGGCAAATCCTTTAAGTGGCTCCAAGCTGATCTTTCCGGGCAAAACCGGGCCGCTGATCTCAAATCGCATACCTGCCTTTTCCAAAAAAGTATAAACAGCATGCAACATAGCTGTTTCATTACTACCGGTTAAGTTAGCCAGTACCTCTTTGTTCTTTACATGACAATTTATAGAAAACGACCCATCAGCCAGGTTTTTATCGGTACCTAAAACTATTTTCCAGTCAGGCGTTCCGCCGGCTGTCCATATAAAACCTTTGCTTAAAAAAGTCTTAAGTTCTGTTTGAGCAAACAGGCTGATTTCTGACCGACTTTGTGCCTCGATCTTTATTTTTACCTGGGCAGATGAATATGAACTAATTAAGCATAGTTGAATAAAAATCAATAAAAAAAATCGATTGACTACAGGTAACCCCAGTTTTTGTCCGCAGATTATCATATACTTTTTTGTTTATAATTGGTGAACAAATTTATCTTAACGGCCTGCTTAGCCAATGTACTTTAATTGCAATATAATGTACCATAGTAACACCCGCTTAGCCGGTATGTAACAACGTTGATGCACAACAATTACAAATCCATATACATGCTCAGACCCATGCTCCCATTCTGTACATAAATTTGGAGATATAGTATATAAGCAATGCGCATAGAACCATTAATATTGCAGAATAAGCAAACACGCATCATAACATTGTATGAAACCTATTTTACTTTTTATTATAACCGGTTTACTCGGCACAACTGTTTTTGCACAAGGGCAGGATTATAAAGGCGAGCGGCTATCGCTTGATAAGGGATGGCTATTTCATTTGGGCGATATCCCCTTTCCGGTTATCCGCGGGCACAATGAAACCTACGCCACTTCAAAAGCCGGAAGCGCTACGGGAGCAGCGGCACCAAATTTTGATGACCACGATTGGAGAACTTTAAATTTACCACACGACTGGGCATCAGAATCTCCATTTGATTCAACAGAAAACCTCTCGCAAGGGTATCGTAAAAGAGGCTTTGGCTGGTACAGGCGCACCTTTAAATTGAACCGGCAAGAAAGAAGCAAAAACCTGGAAATACAATTTGACGGTATTGCCACCAACTGCACCATTTGGGTTAACGGAATTTTAGTGCACCGTAACTGGTGCGGCTACACCTCTTCCTGTATTGATATTACACCGCTTGCCAAATTTGGTGATGAGGTAAATACCATTGCTGTACGAGTTGATGCCAATGCTTATGAAGGCTGGTGGTATGAAGGCGCCGGAATATACCGGCATACCTGGTTAGTAAAAAGATCTCCGGTTCACGTAATAACCGATGGCGTTTATGCTAATCCCGTTAAAAAAGAAAATAAAAGCTGGCTCATTCCCGGCGAGATAACGCTGGAAAACTCAGGCAAACTAAACGCGGCGGTAGAAGTAGAATTAAGTTTATATGATGCCAACGGAAAAAGCATAGCATCTGCCAAAAATACAACCACCGTTAGCCCGCTTGGCCAGTCGGTAGTTAAAGTTAATCTGCCGGTTCTTAATCCTCATTTATGGTCTGTTGAGCGGCCTGTGCTTTACCATGTTAGTACAACTATCAGGCAATACCATCAAATTATCGATAAAATAACAACACGATGTGGTTTCCGCATCATTAAGTTTACCGCAGATTCCGGCTTATACCTGAACGGAAAAAACATTAAAATAAAAGGCGTTTGTAACCATCAGGATCATGCCGGAGTGGGAGTTGCCGTCCCGGACGCTTTATGGGCTTTCCGGTTGCGGAAATTAAAAGAGATGGGTGTAAACGCTTATCGCTGCGCGCATAACCCGCCCTCAGCCGAGTTTTTAGCTGCCTGTGATAGTCTGGGTGTGCTGGTAATGGACGAAAATCGCAACTTCAATACTTCGCCCGAATATATCCGCCAGCTACAATGGATGGTGCGGCGCGACCGGAATCATCCCGCCATTATGCTTTGGTCTGTATTTAACGAAGAGCCTATGCAGGGAACCGAAAGCGGCTATGAAATGGTGCGCACCATGCGAGCCAGGGTAAGGGAACTGGATATCACAAGACCGGTTACAGCGGCACAAAACAGCGGGCAGTTTGCTCCTATCAATGTATCACAAGCGGTTGATGTAGTTGGCTTTAATTATCAAATGGATAGCTATGATCGTTTTCATAAAGAAAACCCAACCATGAAAATTACCAGTTCTGAAGATGTATCCGGTTTAATGACACGGGAAACTTACATAACCGATAAGAACCAAAACCTGGTTGATGCTTATGATGACCAGATACCTGCCTGGGGCAGCACACATAGGGCAACCTGGAAAATGATAGATCAGCGCCCTTTTATAGCCGGTTGTTTTATATGGTCGGGCTTTGATTATCACGGTGAGCCTACACCTTATACCTGGCCGTCGGCAAGCTCCTTTTTTGGTACAATGGACCTGTGCGGGTTCCCCAAAACAGCTTATTGGATCCACCAGGCACAATGGCGAAAAGATATCAATGTATTACAGTTAGTACCGCACTGGAGCTGGCCCGATAATATGATTGGCAAAAACATTAAGGTAATGGCTTTAAATAACGCTGACTCTGTTGCCATCTGGCTAAACGGCAAGCTAATAAGCGGCCAAAAAGCCGATAAATATGAAATGAATACATGGCAAATTCCCTACCAGCCGGGCAAACTGGAAGCAGTAGGCTATAAAAACGGCAAAGAGGTGTCACGCTTTAAAACCGAAACTACCGACAAGCCTGTTAGCCTGCAATTAATACCCGATCGTAAACTATTAGCTAATGATGGACGGGATGCAATGCCAGTTACTATACAGGCACTTGATGCAGAGGGACGTGTAATACCTACAGCTAATTTGCCGATAACATTTGAAATTCATGGTTCGGGTAATATTATAGGGCTTGGTAACGGCGATCCAAATTCGCACGAAGCTGAAAAGGGAAATAAACGCAGTTTATTTAACGGACTGGCCCAGGTAATTATACAAAGCGAGGAGGGTGGTAAAACACCCATTACCTTAACGGCAAGCTCCAACGGAACAACAAGCACAACAATAACCATCGCTCTAAAACAAGTTGAGCAGATTCCGTTTGTTGCTGTATTGAAGCAAGGGCTGATACTTGATCAATGGAGGCTGTCTCCCGTTTCTGTACAGCGCCCCGATCCCAATCAAAAGGTGGAAGCAAATGATATGAACAGTTGGTCGCCGGTCAAAGCCGGGCAATTACAGGATATGACAGGCGGAAACTTTTTAATTTACCGAATTCCGTTTAAACCTTACGCGGCACAACAAAAGGCGGGTGGCGTAATTATATTTGAAAAGCTAATCGGCAAAGCGGAGATTTGGCTGGATAATAAATTATTAGCTAAAAAAACCATGATAGCTACAGGGAATTTAACGGTGAATTTTCCGCCTATCAGTTCAGAGACAACCCTAAATGTTTTAATCGAAGACACATCTGGCAGCAAAGCCGGCCTGGGTGGTATAGTTAAAGTAAAGGAGTAATTAATAAGATTTACGAATAGAATACAACACCCCATCTTTCTTATATATGGAAGGATGGGGTGTTTAGTATTTATCCTGCAAGTACAATCGCTTAAATTTCTAATTGAACAATAGTATCTATTTTATCCTGCGGGATATTATCCAGATGTATAGTTACTCCGTTTGCTTGTTGTTCAAATTTTATTTTACGCTTATCACTAAACAATATCGCTTTTAATACTTTAGGAGTAATGTTTGGAATTAGCAACGAACCATTATCCAAATGCTTTAAAATATGTACATATAATGTTTTGCCTTTAATAGTTACTGCGCCCCACTCCTGCTTTGGCACAACATTTCCGCGTGTACCATAAATGGTTTCACCATTTACTTTCAACCATTGGCCAATGCTCTTTAACGTATCTGTAAATTCCTGCTGTATCTCGCCATTAGGCATTGGGCCTATGTTAAGCAGGAAATTAGCGTTATAACCAGCCGCGTTTACTATATAATGAATAAGTTTTGGTACAGACTTATAATTGGTATCAGTAATATTAAATCCCCATGAGTTATTCATAGTTTCGCAGGTCTCTAAAGGCAATGACGAAGCTGATGCACCACCAAAACCTGTTGTATTACCACCAGGCAAATCTTTTTCAAACATTTGGAAATCCTCACCCGGCAATGGTGTACTGTGGTGATTATCACCTATCAGGCATTTAGGCTGGAGTTTGTGTATCAAACTATAGATCTCGCCTGTGTGCCAATCAACCTGTGGCTTTGTTTCTCCTTTTTTTACCTGATCCCAGTAACCATCAAACCAAATACCTTCTACTTCACCGTAGTTGGTTAATAGTTCAGTAAGCTGATTTTTCATGAATTTAATATATTCATTCCAGTCACCATGAACGGTACGACCGGTTCCCTGCCCTGTGCGACCAGTCCAGTACGAGTAATCATCACTGCGCCAGTCAAGCAATGAGTAGTAGAGCACCAACTTTATACCTTGCTTATGGCACTCATCAGCCATTAGCTTAACAATGTCTTTTTTATAGGGAGTGTGCATGATGTTAAAGTCGGAATATTTGGTATCCCACATACTAAAGCCATCATGATGGCGGGTAATTAAGGTAATATATTTCATCCCGGCATCTTTAGCGGTGCGTACATATTGCGCCGCATCAAAATCAATCGGGTTAAAAAACTTTTCAAGGCGGGTGTAATTCTTAACAGTAATGTTTCTTTCATTCATTACCCACTCGCCCGATCCCGGAATGCTAAATGGCCCCCAATGGATAAACATGCCAAAACGCATATCTTCAAATTGCTTGCGGCTTGCAAGATTCTCAGGAGTTGGTGTGTAAGATTGCGCATGACTTAGGCCGCCTATAAAAATAAAGGCAAAAACAAATAAAAAGGTTCTCATTGGTTAATTGGTTTAAAGCGCTTAAATTAAATATAATAAAGTTATTAATAAAGACTTTCAAAAACTCAGATACCATAACCCGGCTAATTTGATACCATAGTGCAGTAAAATGAAATTAGGATATATTGACTAATTAAGGTTTAAAAAATAGATTTGTACTTACTCATTATAAACAAGCACTAAACAAACCATAACACCAATTATGAGCAATAGAAGAGATTTTATTAAAGGTACGGCCGCGGTAGCAGCCGCTACAACCATGCTTCCATGGATGGCATCGGCAACAGAAATTATGGCTAAACAAAAAAAAATAAAGCTGGCCGACAACACCGTTGTACTTTTCCAGGGAGATTCTATTACAGATGCGGGGCGCGATAAAAACAATATGGAATACAATAACCAGGCTGCCTTCGGGAATGGTTATGTATCACACATAGCGGCGCAATTGTTATTTGATAATCCTGCTAAAAAACTAAAGATCTACAATAAAGGCATCAGTGGTAATAAGGTTTTCCAGCTGGCCGACAGATGGGATAAAGATTGCCTGGAATTAAAACCAGATGTGTTGAGTATAATGGTTGGCGTAAATGATTTCTGGCATACGGTTACCGGTAATTACAAAGGCACTATACAAACTTATAAAGACGATTACGTTAAACTTCTAAACCGAACTAAAGAGAAGTTCCCTAATATTCAGCTAATCATTGCCGAGCCTTATGCCGTGAAAGGAGTTAAGGCGGTTGATGATAAATGGTACCCTGCTTTTGATGACTATCGTCACGCAGCCCATGAAATTGCCAACCAATTTAACGCGATATATATTCCGCTGCAAGAAGTATTCGACCATGCCCAGGAAGCTATGCCCGGTAAATACTGGACGGGCGATGGTGTACACCCATCCCCTGCAGGAGCTCAAATTATGGCAACCGCCTGGTTAGCTGCCTTTAAAGGATAATAGACAATTAATAAGTATCAGATAGCCATTATTTAAAAGAGTTGCGGCTATTTGATACTTAATTTATAGGGGGCATTACCTTAGTACCCAATCCGATGCCTGAGCACCCATTTCAAATATCAACTCTCCTCCATTAACAATATCCTGATGGGTTATCCAGGCTTGTTTAAATGATTTTCCGTTCAGGGTTACTGATTTTACATAGGTATTTATTGGGGATAAATTTTTCGCTATAATCTTAAAATCTTTCCCATTTTCCTGATGAATAGTGGCTCCGGCTAATATAGGTGCGTGCAGCAAATAATAGGGCTGCCCGGCATTTGGATAAAACCCCATCATATGGAAGGCTAACCATGATGACATAGCTCCGGAGTCATCATTACCCGGGATCCCTCCAAACGAACTATTGTAGTT
>DHIR01000100.1:3510-15097 GCA_002403905.1 Mucilaginibacter sp. UBA4741 | reverse complement strand
CAAACGAACTATTGTAGTTTGTACTGATAATTTTGCGAACCCGCATTCCGCTAAGATCTGGCCAGCCAGCCCAATGATACAGACATGACGTTAAAAAAGAAGGTTCATTACCTACCTGGTAATAGCCATTTTTAAATAAAGTATCAATCCTGTTGATAAAGGCTTTGTTACCGCCTGACCTTTTAACTATCTCTGGTATATCTTGCGGTATACTTAAAGAATACTCCCATGATGTCCCTTCATATAAAAAGCAGCACCACCAGCAAGCATATTTAGGATATTCATGTGTAAGCGGAGTATATTTAAAATAATTTATCTTATCACCTGTAGCTGAATAGGGAATACTATCCAACCAATTGCCTTTCGCATCTCTGGGTAAAATAAAACCCAACGCACCATGATGCTTATAATCCGGCCTCCATAAATTTTTCCAGTTATCAGCCTGCTTTATAAATCTCTTATACTCTGCCGGTTTATTAAGTCCTTTTGCCAACTCGGCAATGCAATAATCATCATAAGCATAATCAACAGTACGATTTCCTGCCCTTACAAAATCAGACGACAGATACCCCAGTGTATTATAATCACTTAAACCACCCCGTCCTTCTTTTTCTTCATTACCCCCCGGTGGTACATTTGCATCTTTCAACACAGCCTCTAAAGCCAGGTTATAATCAATTCCCGTAAGTCCTTTTACGTAGGCATCGGCTACTACCACATCTGCATTTGAGCCTCCCTGAGTACGGCCATTATAATTTCCAATACGCGCATCAGGCAGGTAACCATCATGCTGATAAATATTAAGTAAGGAGTTTACAATACTTGTTTGGCGTGATGGTGTGATCAAAGTTAATAATGGACTTGATGAACGGTAAGTATCCCAAATTGCGGCAAAATCATCATAATATGGTTGGGACGATGTCCATAAAGGGTTCTCGCCTGTACGATCAACTGGCATCAGCATGGTATGATACAATGCGGTATAAAACATTGTTTTATAATCTGCAGTGGACTGCGGATCAATTTCTATTCTATTCAATTTACTTTCCCAAGTTTCCTGGTTTTGTTTAAGCACCCCCTCAAAATCCCAATACGGTACTTCAATAGCAATGTTTTGTTTAGCCTTTAAGGCACTGATATAAGATATACCTATTTTTACTTTAATCGTATTTGAACCTGTTTTGCCAAAGTAAAGCAGAGCGCCAGTTTTTTCGCCAGTGTCTGTTTGATTTAATTTACCCGGCTCCAGCTTGTTATTTTTCCATGTGGTAAAACTTTTTACTGGTTTGTCAAATTCGGCATAAAAATATGCGGTATAAGCCGCTCCATTATTCCAGCCACCGCGTACGCGGCTATAACCCATTGCTTCAGTAGCAGATATTATTTCAATTTCAGATCCTACCAGGTGTTGCGCTTCAGGATAATCAGGTTCTTCGTGCTCACCCAAAAAAAAGCCGGGATCAATTTTAAGACATTTATTACTGCCAGCCTGGTAAGTAAGCCTATAAAAAGACACTTTTGAGGTAGCCGTTATTTCGGCTTTGATTTGGTGCTTATTTAACAAAACGCTATAATAACCTAGTTTAGCCTCCTCATCCTGGCGTAGTGAATGCTGATCTATTACATCTATATCATCAGCAAAAGGCATTACCTGGATATTGCCATATTTAGCTCCTCCCCCAGCACCGCTTAAATGCACCTGACTAAAGCCTATTACCGGTTGAGCCATATCTGGCAAATAACCACTAGTGGATAATCCTTTACCACAATCCGGTCCGGGCTTTATCATCCCAAAAGGATAGCAGGGGCCAACAAACACATTGCCCTGACCCTTTGAGCCAATCATTGGATTTACATAGTCACCATATCTCTGCTGCCCAAATAGGCTCGAAGGAAGAGCAGTCACTAATAGCAAAATCAACCGCGAACTAAAAAAGTCTCGAAAATTTTTCACAACCTTATTCTTTATTTGTTTAAAAGTAAGTTAGAGGCCTCATTACATTTGCTTTAGTAAATGCTATAGTACTTGTTAATATTTTTTATTTAACCGGCTATATAAGTTCATTAAAACATCCCCCCTGGTTCTTTTGTTGGCTGATGATGTCACTTTCAGCCCTGATAAATGTTCCCATGCAGTAATGGTTTCAGCAGTAGCCGGTTCGGCTAACATTGCTTTCCAGCCGGGTAGATATCCGCGCAAGCCCATGTATTGGATCATTTTAAAATCAGGATCTTCGGGCTTGGCATCCTGATAGTATATCAGGGTAGCTTTTTGGCTCAGCAATACATCCTGCAGGTTTTTAAGGTTGATGTTTTGAATATCAACCTTCCCATTAATTGCTAACGATGCTGCTGCACCTGCCGCCTGGCCCAAAGCCATCCAGCAGGGTTCCATACGAATGGTTGAAAAACCGATGTGGCTACCCGAAACAGGAACCGGTAGTAGCAGATTTTTAATTTTTTTAGGGACTATCACGCCAAAAGGAACCGTATATACCTGTGTCTCATAACTGATAAATCCATCCAGGTGAACCCGGCCAGGTTCGCGCTTGCGGACAGCATGCGAGTCTAACGCATAATGGCTCGCGGTTACACTGTTTGAATGAACTGGTGGGCGCCCGCCTTTTACCTTAGCCAACGCATCATTAGCGGTAAAAAAGTATTGCCCCTCAAACCTGCGTCCCTCACGGATGTAAACCTGCCTTGGAAAGTTACCATTGTCGGTATATTCATCCTTAGCCAGTCCCCATTTATTAGCTACTGCCTTAAAATTCGCCGGTAAAGCTGCATCATTTTGGATAAAATAAATAAGGCCTAAAGTGTAATTCTTCAATCTTTCGGCAAATTTATCGCGCCAATCCCACTCCGAGGTTGGCCATGGCCAGTTCTCTTCAGGTAAATCTGTTGATATAAAAGCCATGTGTTGATTGTTACCATCGGCCTTATGATTAGGCAACGGTACCATACTGCTTATCTTAGCTATCCCCCATTGATCACCTGGAATATTGGTAGCATTTCCCTGCTGAATATTTTTACGGTTAGCCTCCAGCATTTGCGGGGTTACATGCATCATTTTAACGCCGGTATTCATACCTGTCCATATATCTTCAATAATAGAGGTATACTCTTCACGATTATAAACGGAAGGTTTAGTCACCGTTACCCGGTTTGCCGGGTCATCAGTTAAACACAGGCGATAATTGTAGGCCTGTATAGCGTTATCTTTCTGAAAAGTGCTGCCTGCACCTTCGGGCCCTGCCCAATATTTATATACCCTGCCTGCGCCTGGTTCATTAAACTCATCCTTACCTTCACGGCCCGCGCGAAATGGCACCTTTGCTGCAGCTCCCAGATCGCCCTCGTAAGTGGCATCAATAAAAACATCTCCTCTGTATTCTTCTGCTTTACGAGTTATCCGGTTTAATATCTTAATGCTTTTAATTTGATTATTTGTCATGCTGATGTTTTCATCCTCTGCATCAAACTGACGCATTTTAAGCACGGTAATTTTGTTTTTGTATTCGGCAAGCATTTGCTCAAAAATCGCTTCCGCTACTGATGATTCAAAGTGATAACCATTACTGCACATTTTTACCTGCTCACTGTGCTCGCCATATTTTTTAATATAGTAAGCCTTAACCCGCCCTACAAATTCTGTAAACAGGCCGGTTGTAGCGCCCCGTGTGGCAATATCTGTCGCGCCCAAACCATTGGCAGGCAGGCCGCCTATATGCGTAGTCCGTTCTAATATCACCGATGATTTACCCAGCTTTGCAGCAGCAATTGCTGCCATAATGCCTCCCGGGTTACCACCTACAATAACCAGGTTGTATTGAGCATTGGCACCTGCGCCAATGCAGAACAGCATTAAAACTATAATTATCTTTTTTATCATACTTAACAATTAAACATGAGGTATTACATCAACCTCGGGGATATGCTCTGTTTCAGGAATTTGTTTAAGTATATGCTTAGCCACAAAAATTGATATTACCTGCAATACTCCCACTATAGGCAACGCGTACTTTAAGGCCACAACGTCTGATACATCTAAAGCCAGTAAAATAAATAAACCGCAGCCTAATAATCGCCCGGCAAACAACCCTATTTCATGGTTAAAAAAGTAAGCGTATTGATTTCTGTTCTCTAAAACAGAAAGGTAATCAATCACTTTCATTTGTATAGGGAAGTAGGCAATGTCCAGTAAAGGCTTGGCCAACAGCAGGCAAAGCATAAATACAAAAACAGATGCGGCATCAAACAGCAGTGAATTAAACAAAGCGCCAAAAGCAAACAGTATCAAACCGAATGAAAAGATAATTAACCTGTGCTTTGGCTTACTGTTGCGCCCTATCAGGTACATAATAAATGCCGACAGGATTGCCCCGCTGCTTTGTATGGTACCCAATGCTCCCTCGTGCCCAACCAGTTTCATAACCAGCATAGCTGGTGCGGTTACTATAAAGCCTTGTACTAATCCTTTTAAGGTGGCTAAACCCAGCATTTCATACCAGATTTTATGGAACTTTAAATATAGGAACTTGGGTTGTACCGGCTTATCAAACTTACCTTTTGATATAATGTAAGATGAGTACATTGTAAGCACGATCATAAAAACCGTTACCAACTGGTAAGCGAAGTTGATATTTTTAAACCACTTTAAATTACCCGAAATTTCAATAAACCAGCCAATACAAACCGGCACCAATACATAAGTAAGGGTATAAAAAAATGTTTCTAATCCGTAATAATAATTGCGGTTTGCATCATTGGTGGTCACTATAACTAAAAAATCACGGCTTGCCCAAAAAAAGCCGAAAGAACAGCCCATAATTAAACCGGCAATAGCGATCCCGGTATTGTCAAGCCCGTGAAGTGAGGTCATTATCATCATGGATACACCGCTAAGCAGCATCCCGAAGGCATATAACCTGGATAATTTTACCCTGTTCAGCAAAAAGCCATTGATCAAAAATGTTATGGGTATACCACAGTATACGGTTAGCTGGTAAATCACCACTTTTGCCAAAGATTCTGAATTACGCATAATATAAGCTGCTACAAAAACCTCAATTACCGGCAGCACAAACGCATACACTAAATTGGTCATCAGCAATATGCGCATATTACGCGGATGACTTTTAAACAGGTTAAACTCGTTGGTTAAACTTTTCATTTTGTGCTTTGATGGTTAAATATCTTTATTTTAAGGAGGCCAAGATCTGGCTGGTAGAGAATTGAGCCGCGCAGATCACTTCATCAGCAGCGCCGTAATAAACGGTGAGTTGGTCGCCATTAACAATATGGCCGTTGGTAAATATCACTTCGCCAAAAAAGCCTTGTGTTTCATACAACTCCTGCGGCTGCATGATCGGGGTTTGTGAACGCGCAATAACTTTGGATGGATCATTCAGGTCAAGCAGCAGCGCGCCTAAACAATACCGGTGGTTCGATGTAGCACCGTGATAAATTTCCAGCCAGCCTTCTGCTGTTTTAATGGGCGAGCAGCCGGCGCCAATGCGGGTTCCGTCCCACATACCCGGGCGGGTGCGTGCTATACAGGTGTGATTACCCCAATTCACCAGGTCAGGCGATGAAGCTAACCATATAAAATTGCCTCCTAAATCAACCCCACTTGGGCGGTGCAGACAGTAATACAACCCATTTATTTTCTCTTCAAACAGGGCGCAATCTTTATTATGCGGAGGAATGATCATACCGTGCGATTGCATAGTCACCCAGTCGTCGGTGCTCATCATCCCCACACCTACACCGTTTTCTGATACTTGTGTATAGGTTAAATAATAACGGCCATCAATAAAAGCTACCCGGCAATCTTCAATGCCAAAGGTTTCCAGTTTACCTTTACCTCTTAATATCAATGGTGTTTCAGGTTCATAGAAGTTTACGCCATCATCAGACCATACTAAACGTAAATGCGATATGGTTGATAAATAAGTAATTCCCTGGTGCGCGATAAGCCTGGCGTCTGACAAATCTAGATCCGGGTCAGAATGATTAAAGGATAATATTTTAAGGCTTCCGGCTTCATCAAATATCGGGCAGGTAATAGTGCCTTCTAATTGTACCGGGCGCTCGGCAACCCTAAGCAACAGGCCGATCTTCCCTTTAAAGGTAAACGCGCCGGGGTTAAGCAAACACTCAATCACCATATCGGGGCTTGAGGGCATAATTTGTTTTGGTGTTAGTATAGGGTTTTGTATAAACCTTTGCGCCTGGCTTTCATTTAAGCCTTGCGTGGTTATTGGCCCGGGAATAGTACTCATAATTGTTAATGGCTTATAGGTCAAAAGTATCTACAAGCATGCTTATTGCGTTGTACTGTAATTACATTGTAGTGCACTATAATTTCAAAGAATAACAATTGCGTAAAAGCAATATTTTAGATTTTTGAGTGGCATTATACAATTTACCGGCAGACTAACAGGCCATTGTACATAAAAATGAGAATATAGTACATAAGGATTTGGCAAAAAAACAGGATAATTGTATACCAATATATTAGCTCTAAAAACACATAAAATCTCATTCTGAATAAAAAAAGTTTTCTTAAATTATTAGCGTTGGCGGCATTTTCGTTCGACTCGCTTTTTGCAAGTGCCGATGTGGTACCCAACAGTTTATTTAGCGACCACGCCGTACTGCAGCGCAACATAGCCGTACCTGTTTGGGGCACTGCCCGTGATGGCGAAAAGGTTACCGTTGATTTTGCCGGCCAAAAAATCAGTACTGTTGCCAGCGCACCACCCATTTACCCTCTTTGGGTGTCTTACAAATATTAAAATAGTTTAATTTTTTGGGGGGTTAGGTGACTTTGAGGGACTTCCAAATATGAATACAGTTGATAATGCATTTTTTATGATAATTAATAAAAAAACAAAAAAGCCTTTAATTGAAAACCACCCCCGCTGCATGTCCCATAAGCAGTTGTAAATAATTGGTAGGGGTCGGTGGTGTGTGGTCCTCAGCCACCACCACCATTCAATGGGCTATTAGAAAATATGAGAAGGTTAATATAATTGTACTTACCATCATGTTTATAATACAAAAATACTTACACAGTAAGTTAGTTTAGTTGGGGTAATGGTGGTGCGCGGTTTTTAACCGCCGCCACCATTTTAAACAACTTAAAATTTGATTAGGGCCATAAGAAATTATTAAAAATATATTTACTAATATAGAACAGCACAAATGAGTATAAAAAGATCAAACAAAAAATGGTATTTTGTTTTTTTAATGTTCCCGCTTTTTTTAGCCTTTATTATTTTAAGGAAAACTGATCCCTACCAGCAATGGGAAGTTTATGGAGGTGATAATGGAAAGATCCATTATTCATCCCTCACACAAATTGATACTAATAATGTTAAAAATCTGCGTGTAGCGTGGGTTTATCATACAGGTGATACCAATCAGATAGAGGCTAATCCAATTATTATTGATCATATACTTTACGGTGTTTCTCCAAAGTTAAAGTTGTTTGCTATTGATGCTGCAACCGGTCATAAAAAATGGGTCTTTGACCCTTTAAGTGGCGGCAAATACAAAAGTAACCAGTCCATGAACGCTTGCCGGGGTGTTACCTACTATAGTAGCGGAAAACATGATGAGCGCATTTTTTATACTGTGGGGTCTACACTGTATTGTTTAGATGCACAGGAAGGTCAACCAGTTACTTCGTTTGGTAATAACGGAACCATTAATTTACATGATGGACTAGGAAGAGATGTGAAAAACCTTTCTATTACATCTACTACTCCCGGAGTGATCTACAAGGATCTCCTGATCTTGGGCACACGCGTAGCCGAAGAGGCCGGAGCCGCGCCGGGACATATCAGGGCCTATGATGTACATACAGGTACAATAAGATGGATCTTTCACACCATCCCTTATCCGGGTGAAACTGGCTACGAATCATGGGACGACAAGGAATCTTACAAGCATGCCGGTGGGGTTAATGCTTGGGCTGGCTTTAGTCTGGATACAGCCAAAGGCATGGTATTTGCGCAGATTGGTTCTGCTTCTTATGATTTTTACGGCGGCAAACGAAAAGGAAATAATCTATTTGCCAATTGCGTTCTGGCATTGAATGCAGCCACTGGCAAACGAGTATGGCATTTTCAGACTGTTCACCATGATGTATGGGACCGGGACCCACCCACTGCACCGGTTTTGGTAACTATTTTAAAACATGGAAAGAAAATAGAAGCAGTAGTCCAGCTTACCAAGAGTGGGTTAATTTTTTTGTTGAACCGGGCAACAGGTAAACCTATTTACCCGATTATGGAGACCCCGGTACCATATCAATCAGAATTAGTAGGAGAAAAACTATCAAAGACACAACCATTGCCCTCATTTTATAAGCCTTTTGCACGTCAGACTTTTACAGAGGCTGATTTGAATAAGTACGTTTCTGATTCATCCTACCGCGACATTAAGAAAAAGTTCCTTACTTATAAAAAAGGCTTTTATGCCCCACCGTCTAAAAAAGGTACTTTGATGTTACCCGGTTTAGATGGTGGGGCAGAATGGGGTGGCCCCGCCTTTGATCCTCAAACAGGCTTACTATATGTGAATGCGAATGAAGTTCCGTGGGTAATTACTATGGTAGATATAAATAATGGAGAAAACAGTTCCCTAAAACAGACAAATTTAGAGGCAGGTATGTTTTTATACCGTTCCAATTGCATGGGCTGTCATGGTGAAAGACGGGAGGGTGGCGGCAACTATCCCTCGCTGGTCGGCATTAATACCAAATATAACGAAGCTGCATTCACGCAGTTGCTCGCTTCGGGCAGAAGAATGATGCCTGCTTTTAACCAGTTGAGCACGAGTGAAAGAACGGCTTTGGCCTCCTTTATCCTTAACCTAAAAGGTAAAAAGAACATGTTATATGTAAACAATGCTAAGCCGAAAGATTCCTATCTGAAGATGCCTTATTCTGTAACGGGGTATATTAAGTTTCGAACTTTAGAAGGCTATCCGGCTATTAACCCGCCATGGGGTACGCTAAACGCTATTAATCTAAATACAGGAAAAGTAGTATGGAGAGATACCTTAGGAGATTATCCTGAGTTGAAAGCCAAGGGAATTCATGCCGGTACTGAGAATTATGGTGGTTCAGTTGTGACTGCCGGGGGCTTGCTGTTTATTGCAGCCACCAAAGATGCCAAATTTAGGGCCTTTAATAAAAGAACCGGGAAGCTATTATGGGAAACAGATCTTCCCGCAGCGGGTTTTGCAACACCCGCGGTTTATCAAGTTAATGGGAAACAATACCTGGTGATTGCTTGTGGTGGTGGTAAGTTGAAGGGAGCAGCTTCCGGCGATGCCTATGTAGCTTTTTCGCTTCCGGCCAACTGAGAGTATCTTTTTTAGCGATAGTCGCTATTTTTTCCTTTTTTAAATTGTTTCCGAGCATTATAAACCTTGTTTTGCAAAATATCTATATATTCAGTAAGAATTTCGCAGTCCATCTTTCTTCCCTTAGAACGATTGGTACTTTATTCTGCCTTTCTGGCTCCCATGAACGCGTTATACATAACTCTTTGGGAACTACACGAATAGCGTGGCTGGTTAAACTAAAGCCACTAAAAGCAGGCGGCCCATTTGTAATGACCATTACCGGCGATAATAAACTTACCATTAATGACATTTTGGTAGGCGAAGTTTGGGTATGCAGCGGACAGTCAAACATGTCTTTCAGGCTTCCCGGAGTTACCAATAGTGCACAGGAAATTGCCGATGCCAACTATCCGAAAACACGGCAGTTTTATATACCCGGCAAACCTGCACATACAAATAATGCCGTTATTAATAGCACATGGGCGGTTTGTACGCCTGAAAGCGTAAAAAACTTTACGGCTGTAGGCTACCTTTTTGCCCGCGACCTGTACAAAAAACTGAATATACCTTTTGGTATCATCTCTTCATCAGTTAGCGGTACACCTGCCGAGTTCTGGACAAGCTACGAAGCTATGGCCGGCAATCCGGCAACGAAACAAAATGCTGACGGGTTTGACAACTCGGTTAAAACTTTTCCTGACAGGCTTGCAAAATACAAACAAGACGAACCTGCCCTGTTGGAAAAATATAACCAGGACCTGGCAAAATACAATCAGGAACTGGCTGATGCAAAGGCTGCGGCTACAACTACTGCGCCTGCAGTTAAACGCCAGCCACCTACAAAACCTACGCCTCCGCAAGACCCAATGTTATCCGGTGGTGCAGGCGGTTTGTATACCGGTATGATCAAGCCATTGCAACCTTACGCTATAAAAGGCACTATCTGGTACCAGGGCGAGGCTAATAGCTCAAGAGGTGAACAATACAAAACATTGTTTAACCTTTTAATTACCGATTGGCGCAAAGCCTGGGGACAAGGTGATTTCCCTTTCCTGTTTGTGCAGATAGCCCCTTACAAAGGCATGAGTCCTGAAATAAGAGAAGCACAGCTATACACAATGGAACACACGCCTAATACAGCAATGGCAGTTACAGTTGATTGTGGTAATGCCGAAAACATTCACCCAACGTTAAAACAACCTGTAGGCGATCGTCTTTCCAGGGCTGCTTTGGCATTGGCTTATAAAGAAAAAGTAGAATACTCAGGCCCTATATATGATGCGGTAAAGTTTGATGGTTCAAAAGCTATATTATCCTTTACACACGCTAAAAAATTAGTTGCCAAAGGCGACACCCTTAAAGGCTTTACTATAGCCGGAGCCGATAATAATTTTGTACCTGCAAAAGCGGTGATAAACGGCAATCAAATAGTTGTTTCTGGTACTGGCGTTACTGCACCTACGGCTGTAAGATACGGTTGGGCAAATGTACCCGATGTAAACCTTTACAACGAGGATGACCTGCCTGCGTCGCCATTCCGTACGGATAGCGCGCCTAAAGGCAAGTAAATTAAGATCTGTATTTAAACGGGTTGATATTATCTATGATATATCAGCCCGTTTTTAGTTGGTGCATATTTCTATTGCTTAAATGGGATCTTAGCACGCATATAATTACCTCTCCCTGTCCTCTCCGAAGGCTACCGTGTGTAAACATATTTTAGCTATAAAATGTATTTACATAGCTAAATCAGAGGAAAATTGTCATTTCGCACGAGGTACGAGGAGAAATCTTATACGATTTGCTATATAAACTTTGCAAGGCGTACAAGATTTCTCTTTCGCGCCCCACGCGTTGCCTCTCTTGCTCAATCGAAATGACAATTTTTGAAAAAGATGTGTACACACGGTAGCCCCGAAGGAAGGAATCGCACGAGGCCTTTGCTTTTTATTTTCTGGTCGAAGGATCGTGCGTAAAGGCCATACCCGCTAGGATTTGACGGACAATAATACCACAAACAAAAACAGGCAACGCCAATTTGGAGGGCACTGAAAAAGTCCTTTAAAATCAAGAGATGCAAAAAGGAGCAGAAAAACCATGTTTTCTACTCCTTTTTTAGTATCTTAAAGTGGAATTAGAAAGAACTTTAGATGCTAGCTCAACAAAAAAAATCCAATTGAGTGCGTTTTCGGGGCTATACGATCTGATCGTACCCAAAGACAAT
>DHIR01000100.1:1108-3322 GCA_002403905.1 Mucilaginibacter sp. UBA4741 | reverse complement strand
AGACAATCTTCTTCGCAAGATCAGCGAACTAATCGATTTCGACTTTATTTATCAAGAGCTGGCAGACAAATATTGTCCAAATAACGGGCGTACGGCAGAAAGCCCTGTACGCATGTTCAAATATCTGTTATTGAAAACGATCTATACTGTCCCGGATGTTGATGTCGTTGAGCACTCGATGTATGATATGTCCTTCAAATATTTCCTTGACATGTCACCTGAGGAAGAAGTGATCAATCCGAGTTTACTGACAAAATTCCGAAAGTTGCGGTTGAGGGATACCTACCTATTAAACTATTGATCAGCAAAACTGTTTTCATTGCTATTGAAAAGGGGATTATCCGCTCCAGGTCCATTATTGTAGATGCTACCCACTCCCTGTCCAGATCAAATCCATATTCCGCACTGGAGGTATTGAGAGAGCGTTCAAAACTGCTCCGAAAAGCAGTTTACGCCATAGATGAGGATCTGAAAGACGGCATGCCGGAAAAGAATGATTTGGGTGAGCTGGAAAAGGAGTTGGCTTATTGCAGGCAACTTACAAAGCATATCGGATCAGACCAAACGTTAAGCTTGATCCCTGCTGTTAAAGAGAAACTAAATCTGTTAAACGAGACGATAGAAGATACGCAGGAAAACTATATGCTCTCCAAAGACATGGATGCCAAAACCGGCCATAAACCAGCTGACAGCTCCTTCTTTGGCTACAAGACTCATCTGGCCATGACACAGGAACGTATCATTACAGCTGCGGTGGTCACCTCGGGAGAAAAGGGGGATGGTCCGGAACTTCCGAAACTTTTGGAGATCAGCCAGGAAAATGGGATTGAAGTAGACGTCATCATCGGAGATTCGGCTTATTCAGGGAAAGAAAACCTGGAGCTAACCGGTGAACAGGATATACGGGTCGTGGCCAAGCTAAACCCTTCCATAACCCAAGGCTTTAGAAAAGATGAAAACAGATTTGATTACAATAAAGATGCTGGCATGTTTGTCTGTCCAGCGGGACATCTGGCTATTCGAAAAGCACGTCAGGGGAAAAAGAATATTGGAGAAAACCAATTACATACGTATTACTTTGACGTTGAAAAATGTAAGACTTGTCCGTTGAAGGATAATTGCTATAAACCCGGAGCAAAAACCAAGACCTATTCTGTAACTATAAAATCAGACACAGATCTCCAGCAAATAGCTTTTCAATAAACGGACGATTACAAAGAAAAAGCCAGCCACCGGTATAAGATCGAAGCAAAAAACAGTGAGCTAAAAAACGTTCATGGCTATGACCGGGCCATATCTTACGGAATTGAAAACATGCAGATGCAGGGGGCATTGGCGATTTTTACGGTTAACCTGAAGAGAATCATCAAACTAACCTGCTAAGTCTGTAAAATCGAAGAAAAACAGCCTGAAATAACGACACCTCCCAGTTAACCAAAGTATCCCGTCCCAGAATAATCCGCGTAAAATAATTGGCTAATAAAAAAAAGCGATCATGTAAAATATGATTTTTACGTGATCGCTTTGAATGTTCCTATTTAAAGGGACACTTTTTCAGTGCCCTCGTCCTTCGCGGCCACTTTTTTTATTTTTGCAAAATCGCCTTCTTTTCTTCGTATTCCTTCTGATCGATTTCCCCCCTCGCGAAACGCTTTTTTAAGACGGTCAGTGCATCTTCCCGTCTGTGCCGCTGGCCGGGAATACTGTAGGGAACTGCAAATATCCAGATCAACAGCATAATCCAAAGCACCCACCATATCCAGTTCATGCCCCAGTAATATTGATAATACCACATAACTTTATTTTTTAAATTTATCCTTTATCTTTCCTTTTAAACGTTTCCATTCCGCTAAAGCTTTTTCCCCAAGCTTTTTGGCGTGTTCTAATGCCATACCCTGCTGATCTTTTTCAGCTAATGGCTCTTCGGTAGCCAGTTTTGAGGCTGGGTTACCGATATTACCCTCATTGTTTTGATTTATCACGATTGCTATGGCTAAAAAATAAAGGCGCTGTTAAACAGCGCCTGGTTCAACATAATTCTTATGAGAATAATTGCTTATTTTATCTCGATCTGTCGGCTGAATTTCACTATGTCATCATATTTCCTCCTTTACTTATATAGGCCGGCGTGCGGACTGGTTTTACAACAATTGGGAATGCCATCTGGTTTGTTATCTTTTATTTTTTTAACCAGTGAATCAGTGGCAGCCAATA
>DHIR01000100.1:0-873 GCA_002403905.1 Mucilaginibacter sp. UBA4741 | reverse complement strand
GTGAATCAGTGGCAGCCAATAGCTTCTTCGTCAATAGTGGCTGACTGTCAGTAAATCATGGACGAAAATAATTAAAACCATAGTTAATTTTTGTTGTTTTTCCGTCGTGCAAGCAATCATAGTTTCCTGCATTAATCAAAATTATAGCGAGATGAAAAAAATATCAAAATTCAGATTATTGCTTGCCCTGACAGGGTCCTTATTCCTGTCGTCATGCGCAGGAACGTATTATGTAGCCGATCAGCCTGTCGAACCAGTTTATACCCGGCCTGTCGCGCCTTATGACGGCACTGTCTGGATAGACGGGGATTGGGCCTGATGTGGCGGCAGGTATACTTATCAAAATGGCTATTGGGCCAGGCCAAGGTCCGGACGTACCTATGTCCGCAGTTCCTGGGCGCATACTGGACGTGGCTATGCCTGGCACAGAGGGGGCTGGCGGCGGTAACCCTTAGCCGCTGAACTCTCAAACTAAAAGAGATAAAATAACGCTAACCATTAACCTATTAATTCTGTAAAACATGACCCTTGAACAGAATTTTAAATCAGGTGTTACAGAGGAATTTATAGCTCCTTATTTTCCGTTAAAAAGCGACCATGACCTTGATCCACTGATGGACCGGATCGGCGATGCGCGATGCGTGATGCTGGGAGAAGCCACTCACGGCACCCATGAATACTATACCTGGCGTACGGCCATTAGCAAGAGGCTGATCGAGGAAAAAGACTTTAATTTTATCGCGGTTGAAGGTGACTGGCCGGATTGTTACCGGCTCAACCGCTACATTAAAGGGTATGCCGACCAGGATAAAACAGCAAACCGGTTATTGCACGATTTCCGCCGCTGGCCTACCTGGATGCTGTCTCTTATAC
>DHIR01000246.1 GCA_002403905.1 Mucilaginibacter sp. UBA4741 | reverse complement strand
ATAACAAATTTAAACAGGCTCTTACTATTTTAGCTAAGTCATATCACAATTAACATGCATTTAGCCCACAAGCGACTACCCCGAATTTTTAGCGCATTATTATTAATATTAACCCTTTGCTTTAATACAGCAACAGCCCAGCAAACGCAATCTTATCCTAAAATTATAGGGTACTTTAGTATGTTAAATCCAATAAGCACTTATACTAACAATAAATTTTCGGGTAATTTATCGGGCGTTTATGTGGCTAACTTTCCGTTTGGTATTAATTTAATAAAGAGCGATAATTTTGGGGTTAGCTTTGAGGTATCTCCCAGCATACGCGCAGAGAACAATACGGCCAAGGTAACATCTATTGCTTTTAGTCCCGGTGCCCTATTTCGCTTTCAAAACAATTTTGCAATTATACAACGGGTTGCTTTTGAAACCAACGGCCGTTTTGGTGTAACCACCATATTTAATAAAATAATTGTAAAGGGTAAAGATGCCAGTTTATTTCTAGCGGGTCCTTTCGCTACACGATTAGGAAACAGTGCGCCTGTATCATTAACTACAGGTTTACAAATAGGCGTATTTTTTTAAGGTGAAACTATTAAAAAGCATTGGCGCTGTTTTTGCCGGAATGTTGGTTGTTGTAATACTATCAACAGGTACAGACCTTATTTTGGAACAATGCGGGATATTCCCCCTACCCACTAATGGTTTATTTATTACCTAGATGCTTGCCCTTGCATTTGCATATCGCTTTATCTACACTATTGCAGGTGGTTACGTTACCGCGGCATTAGCGCCCGTTAACCCAATGCGCCATGTTATGATATTAGGCTATATTGGCCTGGCAATAAGTATTGTTGGGATAGTGGCAGGCTGGAACTTATCGGCACACTGGTACCCTATTGCATTAGCAATAACCTCACTGCCTTGTGTATGGTTGGGCGGTAAATTAATGCTGAGGAATAAGTAAAAAGGAAATTATTTGCTTTTCTCGCCGGCTAACGGAAGGCTTGATATATAAAGCACTATGCCAATACCAAAAGTAATAAATCCACTAAATGCTAATACAGCAGATGCGCTTATACCGTTTCCTGAATCGGCAGCATTTAATGCGTGATCGGGAGTAAAAACAAATGCGCTTGCTACTATTAATATACCAATTAATGTAATAATTAATCCTAAGGTCTTTTTCATATCAGATATACAAAACTATTATAGCGCAAATATATAAACTTTGTGTTTTATTTTCCACCGATATAATTATAATTATTTCGTAATAACGAAAAAATAGAAGTTGAAAGCGAACCGGGAAAAGGCACCAATTTTTTCGTTTCCTTTAAACAATAATTTTTGACGTATTTTTAACTTTATAAACCAACTATCCGCCTTGGCTATGAAAATTGTTTTTGGCATTTTAATTATGTTTGCCTTGCCTCCATTTGCAATAGCGCAAACAGATACTTTACCTGCAGGGGTTTATAATTGGAGCAACAGTAATGTTCAAAAAGTTGGCGTTCTTGAAAAAAGACAGGTATTGGCGGGAAAAACCCTCGACCTAAGAAGTATTCGAAATTTATACCCTTACACTTCCGGCTGGGAAAGCCTATACTCCACCCCCTTCCGGCAGTAAATTTGAACAGCTAATTATTGTAAAGAGCGGCACAGTTAAATTAACGCTTAATGATTCAATAAAAACGGTTGGCTTTGGCAGTCTTGCATTAGTGTTAGCCGGAGATAACATCAGCTTTCAAAATACATCCACCGATCCGGCTACCTGGTATGTGATAAACTACAAGTCAATAAATCCCGCAGATATTAAACGCGGGCATGACGCCGGCCCGTCATTTATAAAGGATTGGAATTTTCTTAAAGTAAACAAATCTGCAAAAGGCGAAACCAGGGCGGTTTTTGACCGGCCAACTTCTATGTTTGGACGGTTTGATGTACATGCAACCGCATTAAACCCCGGTTACGCCAGCCATGACCCGCATACGCACCGTGTTGAAGAGTTAATATTGATGCTGAATGGAGGCGTACAAGAACATATCGGGAACGATGAATTTATGGCCGGTGCCGGCGATTGCATATATCTTTCATCAGGCATATTGCACCGGCCCAAAAACATAGGTACCCAACAATGCTATTACTACGCCATACAATGGCATAATTTAAAAACCGATTAATTACAAGATAAAATAACAACTAATCTTTAATCACCAATCTTAATCTTACTAAACTATGCCACTTCCACGCCGTACATTTATAAAGAACACAGCCATCGGGGTTGCAGGCCTGAGTCTGCCTGGACTGGTTAGTCAGTCGGTATTTGCTGCCCCAACAACATACACCTTTCCACATAGTGCCCCGGAAACCGAAGGCATAACTTCATCGGCCATTTTACAGTTTATAAATGCCGCAGAGAAAAGCAATCTGGGCCTGCATAGCCTGATGGTATTACGCAACGGCAAAATAGTTGCCCAGGGTTGGTGGGACCCCTATAAGCCCGAATTGCGCCACATGATGTTCTCTTTAATCAAAAGTTTTACTTCAACTGCCGTTGGCTTCGCCATTAGCGAGGGCTTGTTTAGTGTGGAGGATAAAGTAACTACGTTTTTTGCAAATGAACTGCCTGCAACTCTCAGTCCATATTTGCAGCAAATGCAGGTAAAACATCTGCTCACCATGACCACCGGGCATGACAGGGATACATCCCGTTCTATGC